>JBAZCF010000002.1:300000-405118 GCA_041671045.1 Parachlamydiales bacterium | reverse complement strand
ATCATAAGGATTTTCAGCCCATTCTGGAAATGCAATAACAGATATATAATCAAATTCTTTTTTACATGAATATACCCAATAACGAGAAAGCTGATTATTAATAACTTCAAAAAGCGGTGAAGGTTTCCACACGGGATGATATGAATATGTCTCATCACAGATGTAATACCATATAAACCCATCTCTTATAGTGGACCCGTAGACAACATAATCCTGGTTAATCTCTAAAGGTATCCTTCCATGCTCAACCTCTTCTGAAAATACTCCTGTGGGTATTTTAGCTGTATCATTATATAAAGCTTTTACAATCATTTTAAGCTCTATCTGCTTTGTTTTCCCAAATAATATAGCCCTCGCCATCATAAGCACCAATAATTATGTATTGGACATTCGAATAAATTCTTTTGAAATCTTCTTCGACGAGAGTTGAATCCATCTTAGGAACATTTTTAGAGAGAACACACAGAAAATGCCACGCCTCACCACAATTAAAAATACATTTTTTAATAAGATCTATTGAAAATGAAGCTTGAACAATGTAATAGACATCATCATTGAAAATACACGTTTGAGTTCCCTCTATACCTATATTTGAATCCGTTGCTCTTGCGCTTACATCCTCAAAAATTACTGCATTGTTGTTGTTTAAGCTGAGGAATTCCCCTATAAATAAAGCTGTTTGTAAGTCTGTATTAGGTGTGGGGAAAAAATTTAAATATTGAGGTATTTTCTTTTCTTCTAGTTCAGACAGTACCCCTCCATAAGAAAATCCATATAACTGATTGTCTGTTAAGTCTTGAGGAAGAAAAGTATAAAAAATTCCTGTTTTGAGATTAATTTGTTGTAATATTTCACTTGAGAGAAAATTTCCGTGTGGCAAATGCTCTAGGAAATGGTTATAGACTTTATCAAAGTCTAATTTGTATGTAATTAAGCTATTCATTTCACTTTCCATAATAATTGCACAAAAATTGTCTGCTTACTAAGGCTTCCTATATAGTTGTGCATAGGGTATTATCTTGTAGCGAGGATTATTCATAATAGTTTGACACTTAGGACAACGGACAAGTGCATCAAGTTTATTGGTAGACTCCCATGCATCAATACAGAGAGGACAAAGTAGCCAGCTTTCATCTCCAATTTCAGCTTTTATGGTTACGGTTGGATCAGGAAACTCTAAATCCATGAGTTCTTTATACCTCTTGAAAATTTCAATTTCTTTATCAAAACCATCTGTAAGTCTATCATAGTAATCATAAGGATTTTCAGCCCATTCTGGAAATGCAATAACAGATATATAATCAAATTCTTTTTTACATGAATATACCCAATAACGAGAAAGCTGATTATTAATAACTTCAAAAAGCGGAGAAGGTTTCCACACGGGATAATATGAATATGTCTCATCACAGATGTAATACCACATATAACCATCTTCAATTATCATTCCATAAACAACATAGTTTTTATTCACTTTAATAGGGAATTTCATATCCCTATATTTTTCAGGTAATACATCTAACGGTAATTTTGTTGCTTCATTATATAATGTTTTAATAATCATTTTAAGTTGTCTTTGTTTTTCTCCCAGAAAACATACCCTTCACTGTCGTATGCTCCCACTATGATATATTGGACATTCTCATAGATTTTTTTAAAATCAGATTTCGCCATTAATGCTGGGATATGAAGAGGTTGATCCATTAATATACATAGAAAATGCCATCCTTCTAATGAAGCATAAATACATTCCTCAATAACACCAACATTAGGAACAGGACCTTGAATTAAAGTAGCGAGGATTATTCATAATAGTTTGACACTTAGGGCAACGGACAAGTGCATCAAGTTTATTGGTAGACTCCCATGCATCAATACAGAGAGGACAAAGTAGCCAGCTTTCATCTCCAATTTCAGCTTTTATGGTTACGGTTGGATCAGGAAACTCTAAATCCATGAGTTCTTTATACCTCTTGAAAATTTCAATTTCTTTATCAAAACCATCTGTAAGTCTATCATAGTAATCATAAGGATTTTCAGCCCATTCTGGAAATGCAATAACAGATATATAATCAAATTCTTTTTTACATGAATATACCCAATAACGAGAAAGCTGATTATTAATAACTTCAAAAAGCGGAGAAGGTTTCCACACGGGATAATATGAATATGTCTCATCACAGATGTAATACCACATATAACCATCTTCAATTATCATTCCATAAACAACATAGTTTTTATTCACTTTAATAGGGAATTTCATATCCCTATATTTTTCAGGTAATACATCTAACGGTAATTTTGTTGCTTCATTATATAATGTTTTAATAATCATTTTAAGTTGTCTTTGTTTTTCTCCCAGAAAACATACCCTTCACTGTCGTATGCTCCCACTATGATATATTGGACATTCTCATAGATTTTTTTAAAATCAGATTTCGCCATTAATGCTGGGATATGAAGAGGTTGATCCATTAATATACATAGAAAATGCCATCCTTCTAATGAAGCATAAATACATTCCTCAATAACACCAACATTAGGAACAGGACCTTGAATTAAATGAAAAACTTCATTTTCGTAGATAATTGTTTTTGTATATTCGATATCAATATTTTTATAATTGGGCCTTGAAACAGAATGTTCAAATATTGCACCATTGTATTCGCTACTTTGTAAAAATTCGCTAATGAAATTAGTTAATTGTGAATTTATATTGGGTATTGGCCATGCATTCATATAAGGTGCATTTTCATCTTTTTCAAGTTGTGGAAGTACACCACCGTACTTAAAAGCATATAGGCTTTCATTACGAACATTTTCAGGAAGCAAAGTAAAAAAATTCCCTTTTTGGAAATCAATATTTCTAAAGGACTCTTCAGATAGTGTAAACCAATTTAATAAAAAATCGTGAAAATAGGAAATAGCCTTACTATAATTCAATTCATATTTGAACAGAGTGCCTTGAAAGTTATCCATGTAATTCCTTTTGCTTTAGCTATTCCTTTTTAGTTTTTCCTCAAATTTTCCATCTGGAAATAACCTCCAGCTTCTTCTATCTGTATTTTTTCCTTTTGAATAATCCCAATGAGGTCCTACAGGTGGAGAATGATTTAGATCAGGATTTAAACTTTCCTGAGTTTTACCATTATGCCAATTACCTCTTGTTCCTGGAGGTCCGGTCCCTTTTCCAAACAAATCCTTCAGCAGGGCATTTTGTAGGATCGTTTTCAGGGAGATAGGGTGATTTTAATTTACCTTCATCCTCGATAACAATATCTTCTTGAACATGTTCATTGATCGTAGTTGCCACTTCATACGCTAACACAGCCACGAAGCAAGTGTACGCAGCAGTTGCTATAGTTTCTATAGTGGCTATTGCAACAGTCTGTTCTGCAGCGCTAAAGCCTTATGTAATTAAGCTATTCATTTCACTTTCCATAAAAATTGCACAGAAATATTTACTGGAAATATTAGCCTACAAAGGCTTCTTATACAGTTGTGCATAGGGTATTATCTTATAGCGAGGATTATTCATAATAGTTTGACATTTAGGGCAACGGACAAGCGCATCAAGTTTATTGGTAGACTCCCATGCATCAATACAAAGAGGACAAAGCAACCAGCTTTCATCTCCAACTTCAGCTTTTAAGGATATGCTTGGATCAGGAAACTCTAAATCCATGAGTTCTTTATATCTCTTAAAAATTTCAATTTCCTTATTAAAACCATCTGTAAGTCTATCATAGAAATCATAAGGATTTTCAGCCCATTCGGGAAATGCAATTATCGGTATATAATCAACTTCTTCTTTGCATGAGTATACCCAATAACGAGAAAGTTGACTGTTGATGACTTCAAAAGCAGGAGAAGGCCACCAAGCTGGATAGTATGAATAATACTCGTCACAAATGTAATACCAAATAAATCCATCTCTTATAGTGGATCCATAGACAACATAATTCTTATTAATTATTAATGGAATTAGGCCATGTTCAACTTCTTCTGAAAATACTCCTGTGGGCATTTTATCTGTATCATTATATAAAGCATTAACAATCATTGAGTTATTTCTTCTATTTCTTTTTGCCAGAAAATATATCCCTCATTGTCATAAGCCCCAATAATTATATATCGTGCCTTTTCATATATTGTTTTAAAGTCTTCTTCAAACATTGTAGACCCTATTTTTGGCATGTTTTCTGTAAGAATACACAAAAAATGCCAGCCCCTTCCTGAGATGAAAATACAATCTGCTAACACATCAACAGAAGGATATCCTTCTTGAAAAATGTAATAAACCTCATCCTTGTAAAAAGACATAAGGCCCCCCTCTACTCCTATATGAATATTAGTAGGCTTTGCAATTGTATGTGCGAAAATTGCAGAATTATCATTTCCAGCACGAATAAATTCGCTTACAAATTCCGCTAATTGAATATCTAATGTTGGAGTAGGTTGAAAATTAGAAAATCTTTCTATTTCTTTTTGAGGCAATTGAGGAAGGACACCGCCATATGAGAATTCGTACAGTTGCTTTTCAGTGATACTTTCAGGGAGTAGAGTAAAAAATACTCCCTTTTTTAGATTTATATGCTGAACTACATCAGTTGAAAGAGTATTTCCACCTAGTAAATAGTCCACAAAATGATCTATTGTTTTATCTAGATTTAGAGGATATTTTATTAATTTTCCAAGATAATCATTCATAATTAATTGCTTTGCACTTTTTATATTTATTATTTTTTAATATAAGTTCCATCGGGATATATTCTTCCTACTTCACCATTTTTTTTGTTACCCTTAGAGTAATCCCAATGAGGTCCAATCGGTTTTCCATGATTCAAATCAGAACGTAAACTTTCATCTGTGTTATCATTATACCAACTACCTTCTTTTGATCCTGGAACTCCTGTTCCATTCCATACAAATCCTTCGGCAGGGCATTTTGTAGGATCGTTTCCAGGGAATGGATAGGGTGATTTTAATTTACCTTCATCCTCGATAACAACATCTTCTTGAACATGATCATTGATCGTAGTTGCCACTTCATACAATACCACCCCCACGATGCAAGTGCACACTGCGGATGCTATGGTTTCTATAGAGGCTATTGCAACAGTCAGTTCTGCAGCGCTAAAGCCTATGGAAAAGAAACATAATACGAAAGCAACTCTTCCGTCAGGATCAATATATTTCAGGGGGTTATTATGAATATAGGCATAAATATTATTGCCATCCATAAATTCTGCAGGGTCGGGTGTTGTCCATCGGCCTGTTTTTGGATTGTAGTATCTTTCACCGAAGTATAGCAAACCTGTCTCAGGATCCACACGTTTAGAGGAAAAGCGCCAAGGGGTAAAGAAGGTTGCGTTAGTTTCTTCTCCATAGACAGTGTAGGATAGGCTTTCCACAATTGTGCCTTGCATATCCAGAATCTGAACAATGTTCCCAAAGGAATCATGAATAGGGATAAACACCTTATCGTGTAATTCAAGGACAACAGCAGCGCCTATTTCCGCGCCTAACCCTAACCCGAGAATGCGTAACTCCTCTATTTTCCCTTCGGAATTGATCAGACCGATCTCATTATTACCCTCGTATAAATAGTAGGAAGTGGTATTCCCGCTAGTTTTTGATAAGCGGCGGTTGAAAGCATCGTAAGTATACTGATAGTCACCGGAAGGGGTTTTAGCCGAAGTCAACCTATTCAAGGCATCATAGGAATAGGTTAGTTTTTTACCTGCGGTTATTTCTTCGATAAGGTTACCGTTGAGATCATAAGTATAGCGTGTTTCATTCTCTTGCAAGAGCTGGTTCAAGCTATTAAGCGAGTAAGGGGTCTCATCTTTAGAAATACGGTTGCGCAATGAATCGAAGGAATACCGGTGAGTTATTTTGCCTGATTCAGAAGTAAGATTATACAAGTTGTCGTAGGTATATCCGTACTTATCATTTTGGACTCCTCTTTCTTTCACGTTACCCACAATATCGAACGTTGTTTCTTCACGGTAATGTGGGGAAGTTAATATGGTACATTGTCCATTAAGATTGTAGGTAGTGTTAATTTCACCTAGCTGAAAAGGGAGTTGGGAAGTGGCGATTTTGCCATTGAGATCATAATGCGAATACCTATGTTGGTACGCTATTTTTCCGGTACGTGTAACAGTCGTGAGATGAACAGAGTTATAGGCATAGTGAACTTGAGTGCTATCAGGAAGTGTGAGTACCAAAGGCCGATCAAAGGCATCATAGGACTTGTACAAAGACTGTCCGTGGCCTAAGGTCTCCTGTAAGCAATTACCAAACGCATCATATTGACGGTAAGTTGTTTGCTTTTGGATGACATCATAAACAGAAAGGAGGTTGTCATTTAGATCGTATATATAGGTGTAATGTACACTCCCATCCGAAGAAGATAATTCCAGGAGGCGACCTAAGCTATCATATGTGTAATTAAGGATTGTTCCATCTGGCTTGATGATCTTTGAACGTTGACCATTTGCTGTATAGGCATATTCCGTAATTTTATTTTCAAGGTGGCCATCGCCTTCGGATAGGCGAACAAGTCTATTCATCGCATCATATTTACGAGTCAGGACATATCTGCGTGGGGGTGCATCCAGCGAGTAGACGACTTCGGTTTCTACTTCGAGGTTACCTTTCACATCATAATGAAAGAGAGTAGTATGCAAAGTCACCCCCTCAGAATCTACTTTAACAACTCTATTTACACGCTGCATAGCATCTAGAATGGTCAAAGTTTTATTCTTTTGGGCATCGATCTCCACACGACAAGCTACCTTTTGCCCTTCATCATTGAAATGGTAGTAGTTATTGAAAGCTGTGCTTTCGTTGCCTTCTGCATCGACTATGCGGGTGAGTTGTCCGTGCGTATCGTAGTCTTTTACTGTCAATGCGCTTCCATGATCTGTCTCCCTAAGTGTGGAGGAGCAGTTACCTTTTGCATCATAAGAAAAGGATGTTTTGCTATAGAGCGTCCCTTGATCATCTTCTACTTTCTCTTGGAGGACTTGTCCTAATAAGTCGTAGTCTCTGAGCGTAATACGCTGGCTTCCGGCGCAATGGTCAATTATGTGGCGTAAGCGGTTTTGTAGGTCGTAGGTATACTCGCTTTTCTTATTCTCTTTTGTTTTGGCTGTTAACCTGCCTGCAAAGTCATACTGGTAATGTGTAACATAGCCTAAAGCGTCTGTCTCAGAAAGAAGATGAAAGGCGTTATACGTGGAAAAGGTCTTTTTGAGTAATTCGCCTGTTTCTGAATAGACGCTCGTATTTATGATCCGACCTTGTTCATCCTGCTCATAAGTCGTCGCTACTCCTTGCCGGTTCATTTCTTTGACGAGCCACCCTTCTAGACTATAACGATAATGTTCACTGGTTCCGTCCGGATGTTCTACATCCAAAATATCACCACGGATATTTCTGTTATAGCGTGTGGAATTCCCTTGGGCGTCTATTTTTTCCACGAGCTGATTTAATGTGTTATAGAGATACTTCTCGGTAGCCCGGATGCATTCGCCCTTGCTATTCGTCGTAGGAGGATGGATAAGTTCTATTAATCTTCCTAATTCGTCATATTTATAGTTTGTTTCATTTCCATAGATATCGACAGCGGCCACTTTATTCGAACAAGCATCATAGGCATATCTTTTCTCTAGGATCCTTCCAGAAGGAAAGACTTCACATTCTTTTACAAGGCGGTTCATCGCATCATATTCATAGGTGAAGTAGCTGTCTAGACAAGGTCCCTGTTCAAAGACTAAGTTGTCGTTAGGGTCAAAGCGCTTTTTCGTGCAGCGGGACAATAGGTCATTCTCTTCTATGCAATGTCCTTTGGAATCATATTGGCGAGTTATTGAACCTAAATATGTTTCATTTGCGTTAAAGTGCTTTTCTTCAATTAATTGTCCTTGAGGAGAGTATGCACGCTCTATTCGACTTAAGGTAATTTCTTTACCTGTAGCTAAGTCGAGGCATTTTTCGGTAATGCTTTGTTGTAAACCATAAGGGGGGCTTTGTGTATAGGTGATCTCTTTGATATGTCTTTCTGTAATTCCTGCAAGGCTATCCGCTTCTTGCTGGCAGCCATCATCTTCAATTTCTCTCGATAGAAATCCATCCTGGTCGTATTGATAAAAAAAGCGGCGCTGAATTCCTGAGCTTGTCCAAACAAGTTTTGCAATAAGTTGATTCGTGCCGGGAGTATAGGTATAAACAGTTTGGGTTCTGTCATCTGTTTCTTTTAAGAGTAGATTTAGACCGTCTTGACTATAGGTAAAGTGTTTTTCTAAGCAATCGCATCCATTGGAAAGGGGGGTATAATCGATACCCACGCAGAGTGCATTTTTATTGTTTCCGGTTAAATTACCCCACAAGCTTTCGCTGGTAATATTCCCCTGCACATCATAGTCTAAATGCCTGCAAAATAAGGGTGTGCTGTTGGATGTAAAATGGATTCTATTCGTTAAATTACCTTTGTATTCTCCGGTTCCCCATGTCAAGTGGTCAGTGGAATAACATTTTGTCTGGAAATGCCTCTTAAATGAAGTTAGCCTAAATTGCTTGTCAAAGAAGTAGACTGTAGGGTTATTAGCTGCATTAACAACCACTGTGCGCCTGTCGTGGTAAATGAACTTCTTTGTAGTTAGAGGTAAGCCTAATATATTTGCAGGTGCACAAAGAGTTCTAACTTTTCCACTATCTTTGCCTTCGTAATAGTAATTCAAGAATACATACCGTCCATCGGGCCTTGTAATGTTCGATAAGCAGTATGTTCCATCATTTAGCTGGGTGTAGGTATAGGATTCATCCGGACCGGCAGGTCTTTCCACAGAACAAAGTAAGGATGTATGGGCATCTTTTTGGAAATGGTTCTTCACTTCTCTTAAACCAATAACGTCTTGATAATGTGTAGATTGAAACTCTCGATTTTTCTTCCGCAGAGTCCTTATCATCGGTTGTCGGAGTTCTGCACAGGTTTGTGTAGAGAGGGTTTGTCCATCAAACAATGTTTTAAAGCCGTCAGGATGTCTCTCTTCAAACCATTTGTACGTAAAATGGTTTGAAGCTTTTTTAAAGCTAAATGTACTGCCGGAACCTGTGTGAATCTTGGCGTTATCTATATCTGCAAATTGTATTTGTGTGTTTTTGGGATGTGTTTTCCCATTGATGCGTCCGTGTGCATTAGTCAGGCCTTTTTTAAAGGCTTTTTCGTCCAGCTTTAATACATTGTTTTTTGACACATATGTCAACCCTATATAGGGACCGTGGATAATGTGGGCTTTGTTGAAGGATTCGTTCAATTCGAACTCGCCTGCAAGACTTGTTTCCCAACATTTTCCTAAACTTCCAGAATATCCTTGTAGGTATGTGCGTTTTAACCGCACAGATTTGGGGCCTTCTACGGTCATATCTGTGGTAGAATAGGTAAAATGACCGGATATGACATTCACGCCATCGACATAAGTCGTGGGTTCTGAAAACAAATCATAAGGAATTAGCGTTAAATCAACGTCATCTTCGGCGGATAAATTGAATAGGATGCAGAGTGCGAGTAGAAAAGTAAAAAAACGCATAGTTCCTCCTTGGAAAAGTGAAGGAATTAAAATGTGTTCTTGCAATAACTTCAAGAAGTATTTTTGCGCTTAATATAATTTTCTCTTTGCGAAGTAACTAGTGGGCTTTAGAATGCCCAGATAAGGTTCATATTAGCAAAATAGACATACATATCCCGGAAGTTTCCGGATACTACCCCTGCCAAAGGACCTCTGCCTTGGCTGCATCTCAAATTACCCTGCCATTGCAGCTCAGTAGCAAAATCTAGTTTCAAGTCATCCGTTAGTTTCCAACGGAAGCCTGTCCCATAACGCCACTGATGTCCCACAGGAAAATCCAGCACCATATTGACCGGTTTCACGATAGAAGAATCGTAGGCGATGCCTGCAGAAAATGTCCAATCTTCGTTCCAACGAAATTCTGCACCCAAAGCAGCATGCCAACAATCCTCAAGTTTTGGAGTAAATGATAGGGTAGTATCGGCAGGATTGGTTACAGCGATAGAAATTCTCTGAAATTTGGACCATTGCTGCCAGCCAATATCTGCCATAAGGGACCAGCAATCCAAGTCATGATAAGCGCTTAAAATCAGACTTTGGGGAATATTTGCATCTAAGTTTATTTTGGAATTCCCGGCTCCTGTATCTGCGAGGGCTCGAGTGAGCAAGGGTCCAATATTTCTAAATTCCGGTTTATTCTTAAAACCGATATGCACGCGCGTTAGATATTGGGCTCCAAAGCGTGTACAGGGTGTCATCTCATAGAGCAGACCTATCACGCCCCCAACACCGAAACGATTATTGCTTACTTTTAGGCTACCATCCCCAGCACCAGGCTCCAAATTACGGACAGCAGACTTCTGCAAAAACATGCCGTACATCACATTGACTCCGACACCTACTGACAATTGATCATTGATGCGATAAGCTGCGGAAGGAACACAAGAAAAAGTTTGCAACCTAGTTTTGCGCACATAGTAGCGCCCTACCCAGTCGCCATTATAAACAAGCTCTGCCCCTAAATAACTCAGAACGCTTAGTCCTAAAGTCAAGTTATCGCTTACCGGCTGCACATAGAAGGTTCCGCCACTGGGGAAAAATTTACACCCCTCCCCTTTACTGCCTGATACTGTGGTGCTGCTATTCGGATAAAAATCTACATGCTGATAAATCGCTTGGGATCCAAATTCGATTTGGCGTCCGCAAAGGCGCGACATCCCAGCAGGATTGGTGAAAGCTGTCGAAGGGTCTTCCGCACGGGAGCTCCAACCGGCGGATCCTAGGCGGGTGTCAGCAGAAGAAATTTCATAAAGCATCACTCCCCCCGCCTTGAGGGGGTCATGGAAAACTAGAAAAATCAATAGCCATAGAATATAACGCACTATTACGACTCTTTTTTGTTGTTTCTGCCCCGGAAGATTCCTTTTGGCTTTTTTGTCTTCATTTTCTCATGCAGCATTTGCATGGTTTTGACACCTATCTCCACATGTTCTTGAGTATGGTTCTGATAGACTTTTTCACTTAATTCTTTAGTTTTTATTCCCTCTAGTTCCAAGGGGAGATCCGAAATTAACAACAATGCTCCCAAGGGCAGCTTATGATAGTAGCTTGCTGTAAACAATGTCGCGCACTCCATTTCGACAGCTTGGGCGCGGCTTGCTTCCAAACGGGCACGGAATTCGGCATTGAATTCCCAAAAGCGCTTATTGGTCGTATGGGTAATGCCGATATGGTAAGGGATATGGTCCTCTTCCAAAATAGTTGTCGCAGCTTTCTGCACAATAAAGTTAGCCATCGCAGGTACTTCCGAAGGGAAATAGAAATCCGATGTTCCTTCGCCGCGTATGCCTGCAATAGGAACGAAGAACTCCCCTACTTTATAGTGATCTCTAAGGCCGCCGCACATCCCTAATAATATGGACGCTTTGATCGGTAGATGGGCGCATAAGTCGACAACCAGTGCTGCAGCTGGAGAACCAATCTTAAAGTCTAAAATAGTGATATGCTCTTTGGGCGAATGGGCCACTTTGAACATAGAACCTTCCGAAGTCTCCAGCTTCCTGCTTTCGGCAAAATATTGGACATAGCGTGGAAAGTTTGTCAGGAGGAGAAAAGGCTGAAATTCACTTGCAGGAGAACCGCAATAGCGCTCCAAAGTATCACGTGCAACTGCTTCTTCACGTTGACTAATTTCTTTTTCATGGTATTTTCTTGTTGCCACTATCAGCTCCAATCAATTTCAGAGGGTTGGTGTTTATCATCCAGCAAAGGTCCAAAAGTTTGTTTCTTTCGTTTTTCATCCTTAAAAAGGCTGTTGCATCGAGGACAAGTGAAATCAGCTGTACGCTGCCGGCTTTCAAGAATATAACCGCACTGCGGACAGCGGACATAGCGGACATATAAATCCCAGGTATGGTTTCCTTTATCCATGCGGCTTCGCCTTTTTTATACCCATAAAGTACTCTATCCACCTTCTGAAAAAGCCTTTTTTCTTTGGGCGATAAACATGCACGGTGTTTCCCCATCCATTGATGTCATGCATCTCACAACCGATGATCCCCTTGCCAGGTTCTAATCGTTCATGTTTGAGGGGCAGGTCCGTAGGGTAGTCTTTATATTCTCTGTGCCACATAATCTAATCTTTCATACTCGACACATAATTATTTTACTATAGAAACGAGGCTCCTTCGGTACTAAAATCACAAGTGTATAGACACTGAGTCGCGTAATATGGTATCTTTTTAACTATCTTAATTTATCTATACAGGAAATTTTATCATGGCTCAAATAAGCACAAGTGATTTAAAAACAGGCTTAAAAGTTGAAGTTGACGGCGCACCCTTTAACATTATCTCCAACGAGTTTGTTAAGCCCGGAAAAGGCCAAGCCTTTAACCGCGTTAAATTAAAACACCTTTTCACAGGAAGGGTCATTGAACGCACTTATAAATCTGGTGAGAAATTAGAATTAGCCGATGTAGGCGATGCTCAGATGCGCATGCTCTATCGCGAACCCGACGGCGTAGTGTTCATGGACGATAACTCTTTTGAACAGGTCAAAATACCCAACGAAAATATCGGCGAAAATGACAGATGGCTTATGGAAGATAAGCTTTACGGTATTTTATTCTATAAAGGCGAGCCCGTAGCCATCGATCCGCCTACTTTCATGGATATGCGTATCGTGGAGACAATGCCCGGCGACCGTGGCAATACTGCTTCAGGCCGTGTCCTAAAACCTGCTAAAACAGAAACCGGTGCAGAAATCCAAGTGCCGATATTCATCGACCAAGATGAAATCGTTAAAGTGGATACACGCACGGGTGAATATGTCTCACGCAGCACGTCATAGCGAACGCTCAGCTACTTCTAAGATAACCCTGCTCAAAGACCGGGCCGCCATGTTAGCTGCGGCACGGGCCTTTTTTTTAAGCAGAAATGTCATGGAAGTAGATGTTCCTTTATGTACTTCGCATGCTTGTATTGATGAAAATATAGACCTTATGACTGTGGTGGATGGACAAGGGAGCAAACGTTACCTCCAGTCCTCGCCGGAATATGGCATGAAAAGGCTCTTATCTGAAGGCAGCGGAGACATCTATCAGATCGGTCACGTCTTCCGCGATGGGGAAGTCGGCTCCCGCCATAACCCTGAATTCTCCATGGTTGAATGGTACCGATGCGGATTTACTCTGGAACAGCTTGTCGCAGAGACAGCTTTATTCATCGAACTCTTCCTAGGACAACAGCCTTGCAGCATCCTCACCTATCGCGCCGCCATGCACACCTATGCAGGTATTGACTATGTGAATGCTGATGAAGAACAACTACTTCAATGCATCCGTAAACACGGTATAGAGCTTTCCGCTGAACTTGCTGCCGGTAATAAAGACGACCTTTTAAATATTCTCATCGGCAGCGTCGTGGAACCTCATCTAGGGCGCCGGCAGTTGACAGCGATTACGGATTTCCCAGCTACTCAATGCGCTTTAGCCGAGATTGAGATAAGTGAAGGTGCCCCCGTAGCTAAGCGCTTCGAATTCTATTATGAAGGGAATGAGCTTGCTAACGGCTACCGTGAACTGCGCGATCCCCAAGAGCAGAAAATGCGCCTCGAGAGATCTAATCAAGCGCGTCTTAAAAAAGGAAAAGAGGCTCTGCCTGTCGACCCTCTCTTTTTAGATTCATTGAGAAAAGGGTTTCCAGCCTGCTGTGGTGTTGCCGTCGGATTTGATCGATTAATGATGCTTAGGCATAGCGCCGCCCATATCAAAGATATCATTCCCTACTGCTGGACAGAATCCTGACAGCAGATTCGCTGATGTTTCGGTATGATTATGTTATCATAATGTGAAGTTAAACTTCGCGAATCAAGTGGTTTTGGATACAATATTTTCAAGTAAATTTTTAAGTTAAGACAGTCAAAAGTTCGAAGTGTCCCAGTAAAACTGAAGGAGTTCCGTCACGTAACACTTTTATAGACTCTTCTACACCCCCATCAAATTCCTATCCCAAATACCACGGACGTAGAAGCCCTATGCCCTAGATTTCCAATCTTGTTGGAAAACCGCTTATAGGGAAAAGATTCACTGACTTCAATGAAAGGTTGGAATAATAAAATACTTTCAAACTGCATTCCCACGATGAGCTCTCCTACCAGTCCTGAATAGCCGGTGTTCCGTTTTGAATTGACGATATAAGCCCAGCTAGCAGCTGCCCCCACATAAATACGGTTGGAATGCATAGGATTAACATAAAGCAGTGCTGCGATCCTAGGAGAACTGTAAAAAGCAACTTTATGTTTTTTGCTAGCTGCAATGCTCCACGAGAAATCCAGCGCAACCAGGGACAAATCATACCGCTGGCCTATCCCTGCCACGGGTGCTATCACCTCTTCACCCAAAAATGCTACGCCTCCTTTAACATAACTGAAGGCAGACAAGCTAGAAAAATGGAGGATTAGTACAACCAATAGACACACTAATTTATTCGCTTTGGACATGTTTTATTTTACCCAGCGTTGTACGATAGGGAATTTCCTTCCTATCGAAAAGGCACGCTCAGTTACTCTAAGTCCAGGAGCGCTTTGTCGGCGTTTATACTCCGAACGATGGATGCGTTTTACAATGTCGTGAACTATTTCCGGCGGGATGCGGTATTCCAAAATAATGGCCTCAGGTGAACGGTGCTTTTCTAAATATTGCTCGAGTACAATATCAATGTAATCATAATCAGGCAATGAGTCACTATCTTTCTGGTTCTCGCGTAGTTCAGCAGAAGGTGGTTTATCAATAGTACTTTTAGGGATCACTTCTTTATCACGGTTGATCCATTCCGCAAGGGCATAGACGCGTCGTTTCGAAAGGTCGCTTATCACCCCCAGACCGCCGCACATATCGCCATAGAGCGTTGCATACCCCATTGCAAGTTCGCTTTTATTGCCGGTATTCAACACAACATAGCCGAATTTATTCGAATAGGACATTAGGATAATTCCGCGGATGCGCGACTGTAAGTTCTCCTCCGTTACATCAAAGGGGCGCCCCTGAAAATCTTTTTCCAGCAGCGAAAGAAAGTTGCCGTATGAGGAATCAATAGGAACATTCAAGAGGCGAATCCCCAAATTATCAGCTAATGCTTGCGCGTCCGTAATGCTCCCTGGAGATGAATAGCGAGAAGGCATAGAAATTCCTAGCACATTTTCTTTACCTAGGGCATCGACAGCAATGCAAGCGACCAAGGCGGAGTCAATTCCCCCTGAAAGGCCCAAGCATGCCGTAATAAAGCCTTGTTTCGAGAAATAATCCCTTACTCCCATAACCAAAGCATTGTAAAGTTCTTCCAAGACATCCCCTTCATGCAAGGATATTTTAGGCGGCATGTCATCGATATCTACCACAAAACCATCCTCTGCAAAGCCTAATGCGCGATAGACCAAAGCTCCTTTTGCATTGACAGCGATGCTTCTACCATCAAAAATCAAGCTATCATTCCCCCCTACCTGATTGCAAAGGATCGCCGGGCAATGGAGCGCTTTAGCTGCTTTTTCCAGGGCATAGGTACGCAATGGAGCTTTAAGGACGCTGTAAGGTGAAGCGGAAAGATTCAATAGGACATCCGGACGCTGAGAAGTCTGTCTTAGTTCCATTACAGGATCGCGTGCGTAGCGGTCGAAGAATATCTGCTCACTGTGTTCCCAAATATCTTCGCAGATGGTAATAGCCACCTGCTTACCTGCAATATGCCAAAGGCTTGTCTGTCCACCGGGCTCAAAATACCGTCGTTCATCGAAAACATCATAGGTAGGTAAAAGGATTTTATCCTGGTATCCTACGACTTTTCCATTTGAAATGACGACAGCGCTATTATGCAAAGGTTTGCCCACGGGCGTATGGCTTTCCCTAGGCGCTCCTATGATAGCAACAATATCGTATACACTCTGTGCTAATGTTTTGAGAGCATCTTCCGCGGCATAGATAAATTTGGGCATCAAAAGGAAATCGTCGGGAGGATACCCCGTTAGCACCAACTCGGAAAAGAGGACTACATCGGCCTGCTGGTCTTTTGCCTTATGAATCGCTTCCAATATCTTCACACAATTGCCCTCGATATCGCCAATGATAGGGTTGAGCTGGGCAACATAAATCCGCATGTTATCGTCCTTATAGGGAGTTATATCCAACAATTTTTACAGTGTGCAATTTAGTAAATCAATGGTTATAATCGCAGACAAAAAAATCTATGGAGTGTTTATGAGCAAGGGTACTTTAGAAATACACAGCGAGAACATTTTGCCCATCATAAAAAAGTGGCTTTATTCGGATAAGGACATTTTCGTGAGGGAACTCGTGTCCAATTCCTGCGATGCCATTCTTAAAGTCAAACATCTTCAAGAACAAGGCGCCCTCCCCAAAAACGGCGAAGAAGAAAACCGCATCGATGTGACCGTCGATAAGGAAAAGAAAACTCTTGTCTTCAGCGATACCGGTATCGGCATGGACGAAGAAGAAGTCAAAAAGTACATCGCACAAATCGCCTTTTCCAGCGCCGAAGAATTCATGGAAAAGTACAAAAGCAACAAGGAAGGCGACCAGATCATCGGGCATTTCGGACTAGGCTTCTACTCCGCATATATGGTCGCAGAAAAAGTGGAAGTCAATACCCTTTCCTACAAAGAAGGAGCTAAACCTGCTTTATGGACTTGCGACGGTTCCAGAGAATATGAACTTAAGGAAGGCACTCGCACCCAAAGAGGTACGACTATTACTCTCTTCGTTAGCTCCGAAAATGAAGACTATCTGGAAAGGGCCACCATCGAGAAAATCCTAAAGCATTACTGTACTTTCCTCCCCTATCCTATCTATCTCGGTGAAGAAAGAATCAACCCCAAAGAACCTTTATGGATAAAGGCGCCTTCCGAATGCACAAAAGAAGATTACCTAGATTTCTACAAGCATCTTTATCCTTTCGAAGAAGCTCCCCTCTTTTGGGTCCACCTTAATGTCGATTACCCATTCCACCTAAAGGGGATTCTCTATTTCCCAAAAATCAACCGTCAATTCGACTACCAAAAATCTAGTGTGCAGCTCTATTGCAACCGTGTTTTTGTGTCCGACAATTGCAAAGACATCATCCCTGAATATCTGATGATGCTGCGCGGCGCTATCGACAGTCCGGATATACCGCTCAACGTATCTAGAAGCTATCTTCAAATGGATAAGACAGTTAGGCAGCTATCCAGCCATATCTCCAAAAAAGTATCTGACAGCCTCGCCACCCTCTACCGCAATGAACACGAGCGCTACGTATCGGTATGGGAAGATATCTCTCCTATCATCAAATTAGGGGCTTTGGAAGATGAAAAATTCTATGACCGCGTCAAGGACGTCATCATCTGGAAAAATGTGGAAGGCGAATGGACTACCATCCATGACTACCTAGAGCGCAATACAGATAAAAACAGCAACAAAGTACTCTATACCACTGAATCTAAACATTTTGGACATATCGTTCACCTATACCGCGAAAAAGGGATCGAGATCCTCATCGCTGCAGGTCCGGTAGACAACTACCTTATCCAATTTTTAGAAAGAAAACTCGCCCCCACAGAATTTAAACGTATCGATGCCGAGATCAGCGACCATCTTTTAGATAAAGACAGAGAAAAAACCGCATTGGATGAATCAGGTCGCAGCGAAGCTGCGAAAATCGCGGAACTCATCTCTCAATGCCTAGGAAATGAGAACATCGAAGTCGTCGCTAAAAGCCTAAATGCTAATGCCTTACCGGGCTTTATCGTAATAGATGAACAACAAAGGCGCATGCGCGACTATATGCTGCAAATGGCAAAAGGCGATGCTAATTTAGACTCAATGGGCGACCTCATTGGAAAGAAAACTTTTGTCATAAATACTAACAACCCTCTTGTCAATACTTTGGAAAAATTGCATAGTCAAAATCCGGAATTAGCAAAAGATTTAGTCCAAGAAATGTACGATTTGGCATTGTTAGAACAGAAAGAACTTTCTCCACACGATTTGGCAGGATTTATCCAGCGCAGTAACCGTGTATTAGAGAAGTTAGCTGAAAAAGCGACACAACACTAAAGAGAATGTTCACAAACTTTGATCGGATGACTTAACTTAGCCGCAAAGCACCCGGTCATAGTTTGTGAACCTCTCTAAAATGCTAGCATGCTAGCAAATGAACACAAAACGATTACGACGGGAGACCTTGTGCTGCGCATCATCCTATTCTTTTTACTCATTCTCCTACCCTCCACTACAGGAGCTGACCAAGGAACTCTTATCGTTACTTACCAAACCGGCTCCTTAGGGGAAAGGCTGGACCGTATCCGCTTCTGGCTTAAAGATGAAGATGGACATTCCCAGTTCTTCCCCAAAAGCGGCGGCTTTTTCGAAGACGACGCAGGCCCCTCACGCAAGGTCGTGATAGAGAATCTTCCCGCAGGAGATTACTCCCTTACTTTTGCACTCCCCAACTATGATAACTTTTTTGAAGGCATCCCTCCACGTTCTGTTCATATTCAATCCGCAAACGTTACTAAAGTTGACCAGCACATCAAATTGATAGAAAAACCTGTTCCTTTTGTCAAATCCCCTCCTGAGGAATTGATCCCGGGCTTCATCGCCCAGAATTTTTTCCCCTACAACAGACCGACAAGCGTTACGACCTATCCCCGATCAGGTTTAAGGGTTTATAATTACTCCCCTTATGACGATGGATACTTCAATGCAACATACAAAGTGAATACTAATTTATCCGATGCCCGTTGGGATATCTCTTCCGGACCATATAAAGTACAGAATGGACAGGGCAGTTCCATGTATGGAAACATCCAACCCTACGTTCCTTATGCTGTCAGGGCCGAGCAAAAAGAGGGCTATCGTGTCTCTATCTATCCCGAAACTTTCACTCCGAATCCCGGCGATACGATCAATATTATGATCGACTATAAAGCAACTAGGGGCAAAATCGAATTGCAAGCTCCTCTCCCCTCCGGCGATGCTATTAAAGTGACCATCAAACCTGTTGTGCTTAAATCCAACCCTATCGTCGCCCCTATACGCTCTCTCAATGGCAAAGCTTCCTGGCGCAGCTCCTCTATCCCCACGGGACGATATGTTGTTTCCTATGACCTGCCTGCCTATTTTACTGCTATTCCTCCCCATACTATTGCTGTCAATGAAGATCAAACTACCTTCCTCACTCCTCAATTCATCCCCGCTCGCTCTCTGACAGTGCAAACAAATAATCCGGACGCGCTTTACACCCTTTCCTCCGCAAATAACAGTATCCCTCTCCAACACGGCGGAGGTACCAGCTACACTTTTCGCAATCTCCTCCCCGGGCGCTATACCGTTACCTACTCCACTAACAACCCTGCAAATTTTCTCCCGCCAGAGCCACAAAGAATTGAAGTCACTGCACAAAAAGATGCTGTTATCAATGCTGATTTCCGTGCTATGGGGCAGCTTACCATCTCAACCAACGTCCCCAATGCCCCTGTAAATATCTCTTCTTTGGAAGGCCCCCGTTACGAAGCCAGTGAGGTCATCTCTCAAGGACGCTATACTGCCAATCTTCCTGCCGGAAACTACCGTGTCTATTTCTATCCTCCTAAAGGCGATGCTCGCATTGAATTTAGCAATAAACCTGATCCCATAGATGTTCAGGTTTCTGCAGGTAGGGAAACGATGATTAGCGGACAATACTCCGGCAATTCATTGCCCACTCAAACTAAAGAAATCGCACCCACAGTCCCCGCAGAACAACCTATAGAAAAAGAAGACTCTTCAATACCTGCTGTACAAAATCCTGAAGCTCCATCCGACACTGAAAATACTATCTTAGCAATTCCCTCAGGCGAGTCCATTGTCGGAGACCTGAAAAAAGCCGGTAACTCTGACCAACAACCTGCACGCAGAGTTTTTGTCGACGCCTTCAAAATAAATAAATATGAAGTGACTAATACCGAGTTCATCGCATGGCTTAATGAAGCCTTCGATAATGAAGAAATTACCTATATTTCCTCCGGTGGACAAAACGGCATTGTCTTCGATAAACAAGGCAATCCTATCTGCAAAACATTCAACTCGACCAACACCAGCCAAATCATGGTTTCCCTCAAGGATGATCTGTGGAATTTCTATCCACTGCTAGGAAAGGAAGACTTCCCTGTGATTAATGTCACATGGTTTGGGGCCAATGCCTATTGCCAAAGTAAAGGCGGGCGCCTTCCTTCAGAAGCCGAATGGGAAAAAGCAGCCGGAATGGCCGTCGCTAAGCCGGGTGAAGAACTTATAAAATTCCTCTATGGAACAGGAACCGACACGATCGATCGTCAAATGGCCAATTTCAAAGCTAACGACAACCCCCTTCAGACAGAAAAAGTACTCACTTCCCCTGTAGGTTTTTATAATGGAAAAAATATTCTCCCTCTAAAAATGGGTGATAAAACTTCTGTATCTACTTTAGATGCCCACAGTCCCTATGGCGCTTATGATATGAGCGGAAATGTCTGGGAATGGACGAATGACTGGTATAAAGCTGATTATTTCTCACATATGCCCGAACGTAATCCTAAAGGCCCAGCTGAAGGGACACAAAAAGTTGCTAAGGGCGGATGCTATGATAGTTTATCTGATGGTGTGAGAGTTGCAGAACGACTCCCCCTTCCACCGGAATATTCCGATCAATTTACTGGTTTTAGAGTCGCCTACTAAAAGGCGCTTTAAAACATCGCCGTTTTCTCTTTTCTTATCTCCAGTTATCACTCTATGGAAATTAATAAAACCCCATAAGTATAAATTATTAATTTATTAACGAATTATTAATCTATTGCTCAACATTTATGCTTAATAATAGAATTAAAGTAGAAACTAACATGGTTGGATTATGCCAGAATTAAGAGCATTGAAAGTATTTGATGACTATTCGCATGATAAGTTCAAAACTGACCATAAGCAAGGAGCCAGTCCTTCAAAACACTGGACTGCTAAACCACAACCTATTGCAATTCAAACACTTCTAAACTCTCCACCTACAGATTCTCCTAAACGCGACCTAAAATCCTCTACCACTGCAGCGCCCTTTCAAACTGAACGCCATAGGATTCCTTCTGAACTACAATCCGCTTTAAATGAACTACTTCCAGAACAAGCCGCATTTTATCTGGGAGAAAAAACCGACGTTTTCGACCTTCAATATCAAAAAGATAAGGAAGCCTCTAAGAAGAAATATGAGGGTTTTACAGGCTCCATGAAATACTACGCGATCAAAGTCGGTCAACAAGCCCTAGACTGGATAAGTACTATCTTATCTTCTCCTCTAATGCAAAGCACAGGTTCCCATGTAGGAGTGCTCATCGATCCTGCTCTCCAAGGAGTTGCCTGGAATGAAGCACGCCTAAAGAACAAACACCACGCAGAACAAACAAAAGAAAGTGAGGGATTAGGTAAAAGAATTCTAGATAACAGCCAACTTACTGGCCATGAATTGGAGGAAATAAAAAAGGTCAGGCTAGATAAAATCAAAGAGAACAAAGAAGTAGAAAGTATTTTCCAATTAGAAAATCCCAGCGCCCATGAAAGATTTACAGCCCAACAATTAATACAATCTATTACTAACAATACCTCATTAACTTCCACGCATGTTCGTCTCTTAAATGGTTTCATAAAAGAGCTTAATCTCGATGAAGAAAAAACCATAAGCTTTGCAGATCTTCAGGATAAGTATACAAACCATACTGTAGGCCTATCTATAATGGCAAGACACGCCCTCATTGAACAAAACAAGATCAAAAACAAAACTGAAAAAAAGATTTTCCAATGGGAACGCACAAATAACGGCATACAATTCAATATATCTGTGGCAACCGCTATCACTTGGTTCACCTTAAATGTGGTCATGTGGGCAGGAGTGGGCGTTTCAAGCGCAGCGTTGCCCGCCGTAGGTTACACTGCCCTGGGTATAGGCTGTGCGCTATCCCTTATAGGTTTAGGTATCCTTGCCTACCGCTCTCCCCACCAGTTCATTGAGGTCATGAAGCTCACATATATTCGTAAGTCTATAAACTGGATGAAAAATTACACTCTTAAACATATTCTCGGGAATAATAAACAGGCAGTAAAAAACGCCCAAGTCAGAGTAGAGCAGTATTCTGAACAACTCCAAGCTCTGCGTGTCAGTGAAGATAAATATAGCAGCCTGGCGAAGAGAGCAAAAGATAAGCTTACTCTAATGGAGATTGACGATACAAAATTTTACATCGACACCAAAGAATTTAAGCATATTAATAAGAAATTACAAAATGAACAGAAAAATATTGAAAAAATCAAAGGTCGTCTTGAAAGCATCTCAGCAGGAGCTGCCTACTATGAAGATAAAATCACTACAGCAAAAATAAAAGACCACCAGCGGACCCACCGCATGTATGAAAAAGTCGAGGGAAAAAAACAGTACATAGAATCTTTCATGGATGAAGTAGCTCTTATCGCTGCCAACGATATCTCCCGACACGCTGATGACAAGCTTGCTAACGATCTAGCCCACCTGTTAGTCCGTCAATATGGTGTTGCTATAGCTGTAAACAAAGACCAGGCTCTTACTCCTGCCGAGTTGCATAAAAGCATTCACAAAGGAATTGAAACTTTTGTAGGCGGAGATAATGACCGCATAAACAAAATTAATTTGCGGCTGCGTCATGCACAAAAATCTACTCATCGCATGGTACTTCATGGAGCTCTCTATCATAAAAGGAATCAAACTCAAGCTAGACAAATACTCAATAAATATGGATTTGATGTACAGCCTGTCAAAAAAGAAACACCTGAAAACCTCAAAAAACAAGCAGAATTTTTACGTCGCCAGATAAGCAATAAGTTGCCAAAAGAAGAAGCTATGGTATTGTATGGTGAATTATGGAATTTAATTAGGACGAACAATGCCACAAAATAAAAATCCCCCTAAAACTACCTCTGAAGAAGAAAAAGTGTATCTTCTAAAAATAAAGGAATACCTCGCTACCACTGGACTGCCTGTAGAAATCGCTGAGAATGAATCCGGTGCAGCTATCATCATGCCCCTTGCTCCTACAGGTCCGACTGCTGAAGCACCTTTAATGATCCAAATAAAAAAACAGGTCGTCGCTAATCTTGATTTAGAGTCGGGACAAGAAAGCCCCACGATGATCTCCGCAATTTTCATGGTGCACCTCCCTTTCACAGTCAAAGCTTCTGCCCTAGCAGATACTGTTCTCCTAATGAACTTTATCAATAGCACTTTTCCCGTGACTGGTTTTGATGTGGAAATGGGTGAACTGAAACCAAAGTTTAAATACACACTTCTAAATTCGGTAGACCATATTGACAAAACCGTTATTCTCAGCGTTGTGGGAATTATCATGTATGCTATGGATCTGTTTCTAACTCATATTAGAAACGTAGCTGAAGGGAAGTCAAAATTCCAAGATACTATCCAACAGCTTATTCCTCCTCAAGAAGGATAGCTCCAACAATTACGGGTTAAATAGAAGGAACTATTTTTTCCCGTGATTGCTTATTCATCCTCTCCTTCAATTAACTGAAATCTCCCCTTGTTGTAATAGTCTTCTTTCAAAATTCCATTTGATTGCCGCTTGACTAAAGTTGTAATGCAGACTATGGATTATGGAAATAGGGGGTCCTCCTATGCAGCCCATTGTTTGCTTTACAGCTCATAATCAGCATGAAAACGCTATCTGCATTCAAAATAGCAAAGATCAGAGGATTTTTGTACCTAAAGAAAGAACGATAAATGCCATTATTCCTAGCATCTCGCTAACTCATACTACCATTAAAAAAGGTGCTTGGCGCTGCTATCATACAGATTTGCCCATGGATACCATTAAACCTTCTAATGGATACCACGCCCATATCCATAAAGTTCCCTATATGTACATTTTTCAAGACGAAGAGACGAAAGCATTATGTTATTCTCACGATGGGTGCTCCATCATAAAACTGAATGATCCTCAGACGCAAGATCCTATGCTCTTAGATGCAATCTTTTACTTTAAAGATAATAAGGTGACTATCAAGAGTTATCACAAACTGAAAAAACCCTTCCTAAAACAGGATGACGGCTGTAGAATACTTTAAAATTATTTTCTCCAACCTTCTTCGCCAATCAGGGGGACAAAACGCACTCCTTCCAATTTTTCTTCGGAAAATGTGTCTTCGCTTATCCGTTTTATGCGTTTTAGTTCTTGCGAAACTGTGCCCCCCACCGGAATGACTAAAGTGCCGCCTATTGCGAGCTGCAACTTAAGATTTTCAGGAACAACAGGAGCGCCTGCAGTGACAAGGATACAGTCGTAAGGAGCATGTTCTGCAACGCCGACACTGCCATCCCCCACCTTGAATGTGATATTGGTAAACCCAAGATCCAACAATTTTTTCTGCGCCGTCGCCGCTAATTGCGGTAAACGTTCTATCGTCACCACACTTTTACAGATATGTGCAAGGATCGCAGCAGCATAGCCGGACCCTGTACCTATTTCCAATGCTTTTGCGTCTTTATGCGCACGGACAAATTCTGTCATCAATGCAACAATAAATGGCTGGCTTATGGTCTGCTTTTCGCCAATAGGTAAGGGATTGTCATCATAGGCGTATTTTTGAAGTTCCAAAGGGACAAAATAATGACGTGGAACCGTCAACATTGCTTCAAGAACGAGAGGGTCTTTGATACCACGAGGTATTAGCTGCTCAGCCACCATGTGTTTTCTTTCCTGATCCCTCTCCATCTTTTACTCCTCTTTAGCAACGTCTCCGTTGGATTTCACTTCGCCTTCAGTAGAAGGTAGTGTCTCTGATATAGCACCTTTGACAAATTCTAGTTTAGAACCATCGTACATTTTTACGATAACGCTATTGTCATTGACGCGGATGATCGTACCGATGATACCCATTGCATTGACGCGATCGCCTTGTTTCAGCGAGGAGCGCTGCTCTTCGGCGGCTTTACGTCTTTTTTGCTCAGGACGCCATAGGATAAAATAGAAGAAAGCTACTGCTAAAGCCAGCATAGTAAATGTCTGATACATTCCCTGATCACTTACAGGAGTGTCATCTACAGGCGCTTCTGCAAATAGGGATAGCTGAAGGCAACAAAAAAGGCCTGTAAGCAGCCATGTCATTTTTTTATTCATAATCACACCTTTAATTCGGATAAATTTGGCACACATGTTGATATAATTCATGCAAGGTCCCACATCGGATAGCTTGCCGAATGCGTCGCATGAAATCAAGGTAAAAGGCAATATTTTGCATCGTCACATAAGTCAGGCCCGTAATCTCGTCCACATTAATAAGATGTCGTATATAGGCTTTACTGTGGAACGCTGCTTCATGGCTGAGCTCGGGATCGAACGGAGTAAAATCGGCTGCGTACCTTCCCGCTTTTATATTGATCTTCCCGTTCCAAGTAAAAGCTGTCCCATTACGGGCATTGCGTGTCGGCATAACGCAATCAAACATATCGATACCGCGCATCACAGACTCGATTAAATTGCGCGGTGTACCGACTCCCATTAAATAGCGGGGCTTCTCTTCAGGAAGCAATGGCGCTGTGGCATCTAATAGTGCATACATCATATCCATGGGTTCGCCTACTGACAAGCCGCCGATAGCATACCCCTCAAAATCCATCCCTCGTAAAGCTTCTGCGCTTTGACGGCGTAGATCTTCAAACATGCCCCCTTGGACAATGCCAAAAAGATTTTGGTGCGGCTTCAACGTGTAAGCACGGCATTTCTCCGCCCAACGATGCGTCCGGTGCATCGCTTGCTCTACCTCTACTCTGCTGCATGGATAAGGAGCGCATTGGTCAAAAACCATGACAATGTCTGAACCTAATGTCTTTTGGATGAACATGCTTTCATCCGGTCCCAGAAATAACTTTGCCCCATCGATGTGGGATTGGAACTTGACCCCTTCTTCTGTAATCTACTTAACGCTGCTAAAGAAAAAACTTGAAATCCACCCGAATCAGTAAGAATCGGCCGGTCCCACTTCATAAAAGAATGGAGCCCCCCGGCTTTTTCCATGATGTCCATACCGGGACGTAACATCAAATGATAGGTGTTGCCTAGGATTATCTGTGCATCCAGCTGTTCTAAATGATGCTGGGTCAGTGTTTTCACTGAGCCGCGCGTACCCACTGGCATGAAGGCAGGTGTTTCGATCACTCCATGTGCTGTCTCAATCGTCCCTAATCGGGCAGCGCTATGTGTGTCTTGCTGATGAATTGTATAACGGAATGAAGGCATGATTATTGACGAACTAATAGTGCGATAGTTTCTATATGCATCGTTTGTGGAAACATATCGACAGGTTGTAATGAAATAAGTTTATACCCAAGGCTGGTCAAAACTGTAATATCTGCGACCATAGTGCTGGGATTGCAAGAAATATAAAGAACCCTTTCAGCATTTAAACCGGCGATCAGCCGTTGACCTACATTCTCCATCCCCACGCGCGGAGGATCGACGATCACTACATCAGGTGTGGATTCGTGGCGATCCTTCTGGATCTGCTGTAAAATGTGATGGACCGCCCCTGCAAAAATGTTCACATTGGTCAAACCATTCAGCTTGGCATTTTCGCGTGCATCTAAAGCTGCCTCCGGCGAAACTTCAATGCCTATCACTTCCTTCACAGAGGAAGCTGCACTGATCCCGATTGTTCCTGTACCGCAATAGAGATCGTAAACGACATCCTGCGGTTTTAGTTGGGCCGTCTGCAGGGCCAAAGAATAGAGTTTTTCCGCCTGCAACGGATTGGGCTGAAAAAAGGATGCAGGACTAATTTTAAATTGAAGTGTTTTTGCAGGCTGGTCGCTGTAAAGCTGGATGTGCATCTCTTCACGCACAACATCGGGTCCATAGAGAAGCATCTCATAGAAATTGGTCGCCATCCCCGGAGCTATCTGCTGTATGCGCAAAAATATGCTCAGCCTCGATTTCCCATCGTGAAGCTCGATCGCGTTGCGTAATGAGGAAACGAAACTATTGAGCTGCTGTTTTTTGGGAGCATAATCGGGATTGCCTGAGACGGTAAGCATCACAAGACGATCCCCGGTTCTTACACCTTCCCTCACAATCAAAGTCCGCATCGTCCCCGTATTTTTGTAAGGATGATACGCCTGTAAATCTGTCGATTCCCACCACTGACGCACTGTATCCAAACACTCTGTATACCAAGGAGCCACTAAATGGCATTCTGTCAAATTCAAGACCTTTCCTTTCGATCCCTCCATCACCAGACCAAGATAACGTGTGCCATTCAGGTCGCTAGAAAAACTATACTCCATCTTATTGCGGTATTGCCAAGGACTGACCGAGGGAACAATAGGCTTGATTTCTACTCCTGGAACAGCAATTTCCTGGAATAGTTTTCTGACAAAAGCCTCTTTGTATTGAAGTTGCGACTCGTAGCTCATCTGCTGCAAACGACAACCGCCGCAGACGCCAAAATGTTTGCACAACGGCTGCACCCTCTCCGCTGAAGGGGAAAGAACTTCTTCCAACCGCGCTTTCTCTTTACCATGCTTTTTTTTAACCACAGTAGCGCGAACAGTGTCTCCCGGAATGGCAAAAGGAACTTCAACGATCCGTTCCGATCCATCCGACCTTACTGTCTGTCCTATGCCATTGCCTTTAGGACTTAAACGATCGATGGGGAGTTCAACCGAACTGCCAGTGCTTTTCTGTTTCATGGAGTGGATTTAATATGGGGGTTGCTAAACAAATAGTTTAGCTTATGGAAACGTATATTGCAAAAAAAAAGGGAGGTCATAA
Organism: Parachlamydiales bacterium; assembly: GCA_041671045.1. Taxonomy (NCBI): domain Bacteria; kingdom Pseudomonadati; phylum Chlamydiota; class Chlamydiia; order Parachlamydiales; species Parachlamydiales bacterium. Next base: position 377,180 of record JBAZCF010000002.1, on the reverse strand, counting down.
ACCTCCCTCCCAAATTCTGAATCTTAAGCGTTAAGATTAACGGAAAGACAATGAGCGTGATGGCAGCTTAGCTGTTGGACGCTTTACAGAAAGTGCGCGTGGACGTGCTTTAGCAATAGCAGCTTTTGGCTTCGCTTTTACTTTTGCAGAAGAAGCTGAAGATTTGGCGTGGCTTGGGCTATGTCCATGAGACTTAGCTTTTGCAGCTGGCTTATGTGCTGGTTTTTTAGTTCCATGAGAAGAGGTCGACTTTTTTGAAGAACGTGGCTGCTTCTCGCTGTGAATAGATTCTTTACGGTATTGTTTTGCAATCTTTTCAAGTTTAACTGTACCAGTGCGCACGCGCTGTGATGCAGCTTTGTTTCCACCTTCGGCTTTTTCAATGTCCGTAGTGATGTGGTTTAACAATTCTTTTAAATGCTTGGTTGTATCTTTCAAGGCCATGTCATTTCTCCTTTTTCTTGTTTGGATTTGACAATAATTTCTCTATATTAACTTTGGTACTGTTGCGCAACATAATTCGATAGTCACTAGCCATTAAAACCAGGGTCAGATCTAATGTTCCTTTTCGAACCAAACCTTAAAAACCCTCAGCTATTCCCCAATAGCACCTGCGAACACCGTATGTTACATCATCATACTCACAACTGCACCATTTCATATTTTATATTTTTTTCCAAACAAGAAATGTGTTGGAAAGCAATTTTACGCCAATTTTTTTTCTGGATGGTCATTTTTCAGTCATTTTTCCAAGGGCTGGCTGCCTTTTCGATCGATTCCGAACCTAAAAAAAATCCGGAAGAATTCTTCAAAAAATACGCTTTTGACTCAAAAAACATACAAATAAAAAATTTAATCGCCTTTCCAAAACATTTTCCTGATCATCCGCTTCAAATCTATGTTTATTATTACATGGGCTGCAACGAAATGATGCAAAGCAGCTCGGACAAAAATTCCGAAAAATATTTGTTAAATGCCCTAAAAGCATTTGACAATGTGGAAATAGCATGGATACGACTAAACTCTAAAAACGATATCCCGATGGAACACTCCCAAGAATATGCTGAAGTCAAAGACGCTGCCCTCATCCAATCTGCAAACATCTACCTCACACTAGCAAAACAATCCCATGGCATAAAAAAAGACACTCTCCTCCTCAAAGCCAGATCCTATCTTGAAAAACACCAAAATAAAAATTTCTTTCCTAAATCCCAATTCATCCATGTAGCCATCCTGCTCGAAGAAAATAAATCAAACGACGCCCTCGCCACCCTCAACCTCATGGAAAAGGAACTCCAACCCTCCAACCACTATCTAAATAAAGCCCGCCTCATCGCCGCACACCACCTCTCCTCACTATATCAACCTCAGCAAGCCCTACTCTTTCTTAACGCTATCCCCGAAAACTCCCTCTCCCCCACGGAAGCGCTTGACCTTTGGATACTACAAAGCCTATGCTTGCGAGACCAACAAAATTACCACGCTGCCCACCTTGCCCTCTCCAAGGCAATAAACAGCTCCGTAGCATCTTCACAACGCCTACGCGCCATGTGCCTCCGCGCCGCTTTATACGAAATCGAAGGCCGCGATGACCTCGCAATAAAACAATGGGATGCAGTAAAAAATAAAAGCGGAAAATGGGGACAGCTCGCTAAACTGAAGCTAAAAAGGCCATAACATTATGCTCGATATCTTAACTCAGCTCAATAGCAATGCCCTCATCCTATGGATTCTTATCCTCTGCTCCCTCATCGCTATGGCCGTTTTCATCGAAAGGCTATGGATCCTCCGACAGTCTGAAATCAATACCGACCAATTCATCATACAACTAAGACAATCCATTCAAGACGGCAACATCGTCGAAGCTATCCAACAATGTGATGATGCCGGCGGCTCCCTCGCCTCCATCATCAAAGCAGGCCTCCTCCGACACAACAGCACCACCGAACGCATCGAACGCAGCATGGAAGCCGCCGGCAGGCTCGAAATATCTCAACTCGAACGCAACGCCCGCGTACTATCTATCATCAGCTACGTCGCACCCCTCATCGGACTCCTCGGCACCGTCCTAGGTTTTATGCAAGCCTTCAGCGAAATGCGGCTCAGCGGCATGGTCGACATCACTGCCTCACGCATCGGCTCCGCCCTAGAATACGCCCTGCTCACCACCGCCGTCGGTCTCATCGTCGCCATTCCCGCCATGATAGCCTACAACTACCTCGTCAGTAAAATCGAAGCCTTCGTTCTAGAAATCGAAACCACCTCCTCCGAAATCGTCGATATCCTCCTCGCTCGACAGGAAGATTACTAAAATGAAATTCCAAACCCGACTCAAACACACCGGATCCCTCATCGACATGACACCCCTCGTCGACGTGATATTCCTCCTGCTCGTCTTCTTCATCATCACCTCCGATACTCTCCCCCTCAAATCCATCCACCTTGATAAACCCAACATCTCCCTCAACGATACCCCCCTAACAACTCAACTCGTCCTCGTCATCGACAACGAAGAAGTCATCTACCTCGGTTCATCTAAAGATATTGTCGACTTGGAAAGCCTCCAAAATAAACTGCATGACGAAATCGAACTCTACAAAAAAAGCCACTCTAACATAACTCCCACCATCACCCTCAATATCGACAAATCCATCCCCTATGACACTTTTCTCCAAGTCCTAAACAAAGTATACTCCACCGGCGCCACTATCCGACTCGCCTACAACGACGAAACACCCTAACCATGCTACACCTCACCCAACACAAATCCTCTATCCTCATCGAACCCCGCCCACAAAAAAACCGCATCTCTAAAATTTTCTTCCTCGCACTCCTCATCACCGCCTCACTACACTGCATCCCCCTCATCCTCTTCACCGTCGAATCCCAAACCCCTCCACCCACCTCCAACATAAACCTCCTCCACCTCGCCGAAATATCCTCCTCCACCCCAATGAAAATTTGGAACGAACCCCTACCTTACCCCTCTTTCCTACAATGATCCCTATATCACTACCTACCCTCCTACTCCTCTACCTCACCCTCACTACCCTGTCCATCCTCATATGGTGGGCCTACGACCAACGCCTAAAAAAATCCCCCCCTCCTCCAGAACACAAACTCACCACCTGCGAATTCTGCTCCTTCCAATACCTCGCTCCACACAACAAACCCATCTCCAAATGCCCCCAATGCTCCTCCCTAACCAGGGGACTCCGTCCCCTGGACCCCTGCCAAAGGGCAAAGCCCTTTGGAAACCGCTTTCCTCCCTCCGGGCAGTAATACTCTTCTCACCCCCGTAAGCTATTCCACCCACTTGAAAAGCTATTTTCTAAAAAGATGTGAGATGAATTTTTACTATTTTTTTGAAAAAGCGCATGAGTCTTTATAAAAAATATTATTGATGAACTGTAGATTTTATTTTCTAGCTCAAAAGTTTGGCTATCTCTCTTACAAGTTAAATTTAAATTTTTAGCTCGTTAAAATGACTTACAAGGATGAGAAGAGTATTACTGCCCGGAGGGAGGAAAGCGGTTTCCAAAGGGCTTTGCCCTTTGGCAGGGGTCCAGGGGACAGAGTCCCCTGGCGCGGGATATCCAGGTGTGATGGGAGATGACTTTTTGGCGGCCGTTGGAGATGAGTGTTTGGAGTTGTTGGGGGTTGGAGAGGAGGTTTTGGATGAGTTCGTTGAGGTGGGAGTAGGAGTTGGGGGTGTATATTAGGATATCGTTGAGGTGTGAGAACTGTTCATGCGTCCATATGGAGTCTGAGGTTAGCGGGAGGGCGCCGGCTTCTAGGGAGGTTAGGATGCGTTCGTGGGAGCCATTTTTGAAGAAGGGCATACTATTGAGGCATATTTTAGCTTGGCGTTGAATTTTTAGGGCGTCGGAGAAATTGAGAGCTGGGTGAAGGGTGATGTTAGGGAGGTTGCCGAGATAGTAGTCCCAGCTTTTCTTAGCGGAGGGGTGGTCTTGTCCTAGTTCGCCGAAGATGTGGACTTTGCAGTCTTTGAGGGATTTGACAAGGTTGATCCTATCTAGGCCACGGGTGTAGTAGTCGATGAGGTAGAAAAGTTGTTTGAAGTCGATCTCTTGCTGGGGGAGGTTGGCGAGGTGCCAGGTGGAGTGGATGGCTTGAGCTATGGAGATGCAGTTGGGGCCTAGGACGAGTTCTGTTGCAGCGTCTAGGATAGGTAGGAGTTGGGGGGGAGCGCTTTCCTTTAGGCTTTCGTAGTCATAGCATGATCCTGTCAGAACAACATCGTAGATGCGTTCTTCATAAGTTAGAGGTTTTGTGGAGGTAGCGTGGGGCCAGAAAAAAACATTAGTGTAGCCATTATCTGCAAGCATTTGGGCATCATTACGGTCGACGCATGAAAGGTATAGGTAGGGGCTGGGAGGAATGTTAGCGTAGTAGATGACGGGGTCGACGATCACGAAAAGGGTAGGAATTTTAAGAATATCCCAGATGTATTCGCCATTGGAGAGAGGTTGGAAGGAGTTGAAGGAGAGGAGAAGGTCCGGTTTGAAATCTTGGATTTGCTTAAAAAAAGTAGATTTTGATTTAGCCCAATCGAGGATGAGGGTAGCGATTCCGCATTCATCGAGAGCTTTTGCCAGCTCTGCGGTGAAGACGCGCTTGGACTCATATTGGTTGTAGTTCGTGATCAGACAAATCCGTTTTGGGTTCATTTAAAATTTAGTTTTTGTGGTTTTAAAATAAAGCCGTTTAAATTTCTGAAAGGGGAGCCTTTTTCAGATGTACCGGTGCGATGGGGCGAGCTTACATCGAAGCCGAAGCTTTGGGCGAAGATGGTGACGCCGGCAACACATATATCTGTCAGTTTATTGAAAAGGGGGGCAACAGGAGCTAGGATAGAGTTTCCTATCGATATGGATTTTGCGCAGGGTCCGATCCAGCTATAGTAGGTATCAAGATCGATAGGAGCATGGCTGGATGAGAATAACTTCTCCATCATAGGGCGGTTTTTCTTAAGCATTTCCACTGTTCCCTCTGTATCATTAATCAGCCGTTTTTTTGCTTCGGCCAAGTTGATCAGGATGCGGGATGCATTGCGTGAAGTGGATTCCGGGGTCCACATGAAAGTGGAAAGAAAATCTCCGATGAATGCGGCAAGACAGATCATCTCATTGATCACTGTCACAGTGCGGTACATTTGGTTTCGCATAAAGTTATAAATACGGCTGCTGTGGCTATAAATTGAAGCTTTAGTTGAATGAGGGATCCAAGTGAAATTTTTAGTACAAAGCTTAGTTCTTTCTTTACAGAGAGAATTATATCCTGTTGCAGAGCGATAAAGCTCTTCAAGAGCGTTAGGAACACGGACACTTTGTTCTAAACAACGTGAACTATCGGCAATGAGGGCTACAAACCATACACTTGCGTTGGAGATAGCGGATTTATTTTCGTAATCCCAAATTATCCATTCTCCAGCAAATTTATAGAAAATATTTTCCGGGTTGCGATGGAAGATGTAAGCGTCGGAAACATAGTGAAGATATTTATTTGCAACAGCTGCGTATACACAGGCGCCAATGCAGAGTCCTACAAAAGTACGTTTACTAAATAAATCATTATTAATAGGAGAGACGACGATGGAAGCTGCTGCGAACACTAGGGAACCTAAGAATTGTTACTAATGATTTTATTATTACTAAATGATGCCAATGCGGTCAATAGGGACAAATCCCTGCACCCCCTCAGGAGTACGCACTTTAGCCCAGCGGCCTTCATCCGTAAGTTCAATGATTTGCAGCTTTACACCTTCGGGTAAAGGATTACTTTGGACTTTAGCGTATTGTTTGCCGGCGTCTCTATACACATCGGAGGGTCGTAGTACAATAGCTTCTGCAGGCTCAGAGAAGTGAGTAAGGACGAGGCTTACCAAGACGGCAAAAGCAAGGGAACTTGCAATCCATGCGTAGGATTTAAACTTCTCTATTTCCTTCCATATATAAAAAGCAGCGAAGAGTATTGCTGCTAGAGCTAGAGCAAAGAACATCTGTAATCTTTGTGTTTCAGGAATTCCCAGAGAGGGGCTGAAAATAGATTGCCACCAGGGACGTGCGTCGGCATTGGAGATTTGCAGTTTTTTCAAGGCTACCTGTAGATTGGCCCAAGCCTGATCATTCCATGGATCCAACTTGAGAGCTTTCTGGTAATAGAGGACGGCGGAGGGATATTGCCCTAATTGGAAGTAAGTATTGGCGATATTGTACTGCAGTTTGCCGTTGCCGTGCGAAGTTTGGTAGTCGTCTTCTAGGTGTTTATAGAGCATAAGGGACTTATTAAAATGTTCTTCCCTTTCTGCAGAAACTTGTGAGCGTTCTGCTTTCTGGTAACTTCTATAGGCTTCAATGTGCCGTCCCTCGCCTTGTCCGGACAGAAGAGAGGCAATGATTACAAAACCCAGGGCTAACACAAGACACCAAAGGACCAATGCCTGCACATTTCGTGGACTCATGTACACCTCAAGACGTTATGTGTAATTTTATGTCATCATATAGCTTAGTTGTTTCGGTTAAAATCTCTTTGGATGAAAGAGACTTATGCCCTGTAAAACGTTTTTCTTCGATACTGTTTAAAAAGGCTTGTACGTCCCCGCTCACTCCTTCGCGAGGTAAATCGTGTGGAGTGATGTTCTCATTAGGTATTATACCTTTCTCTTTTAATATGCCAATGAGTGCTCTTTCGATAGAATGGTATAGTTTGGAGGGGTCCTCTTGGTTTTTGTAAGCCAATTCCAACCAATCCTGGCTAGAGTTTTCAGTTTTTGCTTGTTGTATTTCCTTGTCCATCTTTTTCAGATGGTTGAGCATCCACAGGAAGAATGCACCTATGGGAATGATAAAGAGTACCCACCAGGATCCGAAAGCGCGGTCGCTTAGGTCAGAATGATAGAGGGCAGAGTTGCCGGAGATTTCAATACCGGAGGCTGGGGTGGAGCTAGAGTTTGCTGCGGGAGCCGTATCGGCCGGGGTAGGGCTGAGAGAGTCTGCTTCTGCATCTTGAAGGGCTTGGTTGAAAGGAGAGTCTGCAGGATGGACGGTGATGGGAATAGGAATGCTGCGCAGAGTGCTGTATTTCTGAGTATCGGGATTATAGAAGCTGAATTCCACGGGAGGGATTTCAGTTATCTTATCACTCAATGGGCGGAGATCAACGACGAATGCTTTACTGCTACCTTTGACAATACCTACAGGAGGGATATCGCTTTGTTGGAATTTCCCGCTGAATCCCGGCTGGCAGCAGACTTCCGGCATAGGTACATCATCCAGGTTACCTTTTCCGGTTATTTCTAGAGATAGAGTCACCTTATCCCCTACAGAAAGTTCCGGAAGATTGAGAAGTCTGACTGCAAAGGTATAGTTGCCTATGGCGCCATTAAAAGAAGTGGGGGGATTTCCGGGAAAAGCGAGGACTTTGATAATCATAGGCGGGGCAGTAGCAAGGATTTTCTCTTGTGGTAGAGGATTACCTGCAGCATCAAACTGGTAGATAAAACCGGAAACAGAAGATTCTGCAAATTGGTAGTCGCCTGGAGAGATAGCTTCAATTTCCTGAAAGATCTGTCGGACGGCATATTTCTTTTCTTTATAGTCTTTGATGATAGGATCGCCCACTTTTTTAAAGCCCTCGGCTTCAAGAAGAGGGAGAACTTCCTCACTCAATTGGATGTTACCATTAAAGATGTAGCGATAACCTATGACAGTGCGCTGGCCTGGAAAGAGGGTGGATTTTCCATCGATGAAAGTCTCTAACTTCAGCCAAACAGAATCCGCTGCGGCTTTTCCATAGGTAGTGGTTGCGGTGGCAGGCGCTGAATTGCCATTCACCAAATAGCTTTGTGAAACAGTTTCGTAGGCTATACCGCCCACGGGAATAGAGATAGAAGGAAGAAGTTGAAGGCCGTGTTCTTTGGCGGGAAGGTTAAAAATATATCGAGTTGTCTGTATCCCCCCATTTGTTTCTTCGGAGACTTGGGTAACTTTTAGAGGGGTATCGCCAATTTTAATAGCAGAGGAATTTATTTTTTCGGAGGGTTGATGTTGAATATTCAGTGTGCCCTGGATTTCTTGTCCTGCTTTAAGTGTATTCTTATCAAGCTCAACTTTGACCAAGACAGCCTGCAGTCCTGCAGGCAAGAGAGATAGGATGGCTACGAGTAATACTCTTAGAAATAACCTCACCATGGCTTTTCACCAATTTTCATGACACTTTGGGGTTTCTCTATTTTATCGTCTTGTTCCATCATCTGGATTTGCCTCATTACATTCTCAATAGGTTCAGGCGAGCTCTTTTCCGGTGCGCTGGGTGAGGGTTCCGGCTTCTTGCTTGGTGGTCTTTTCGTATAACACGAATCATTCCCCTCTGCAATAGGTTCCAATAATATTCTTAATGCCTCACTTAAATTAGCCAGGTTCCGCTCTTGGTGTTGTAAAATCCTAATATAGTTTTTTCCTTGGGCTTTGTCTGCGGCAGCCCAGGCAGAATAGAATAATGGCATGACGCGATCCCACGGTTTATGTTGGCAACGGCCGGGAATTTCTTTGGTTCCTTTAAAACCTGAGCGTTGTTCCTTTAATGCATATGCGGGAAATTGCGCCATCAATCCAATGACCTCTTGCTGTGCAGGTTCTATGACGTCTACGAGAACAGATTTCTCTTCAGACAGATCCCGCTGGGCAGCGGCTAACATTCGTGTTAGTTTGGTCGTATTCCGTTCCAACGCCATGGCCAAGATGAGGATATCGCTAGCTTTTCGGAGAGGTGTTTCAGATTTAAGGATGGATCCTGAAGTGAGGATATATGCGGCTTCCAGAAAAATGCGGGCAGCTGCGGGTTTTCCTTCTTGCATTGCTTGTAATGCCATCTCTGAATACTTTTGGGCTGACTGAGCTTTGGGATCGCCTTTAATTTTTCCGCTTTCAAAAACTTTAAGGATACTTTTGACAATATTTTCAGGAATAATTTTACCCCTTAATGCCATCTCATAAAACGCCATTAGCTGTAAAAGCGCTCCGATATCGGCTTTGTCAGGAAATACAGCCTCCATCCATTTTTCCATTGTCTGGTCGCTGTTTACCAAGGCATTTTCAGCTGCTGACAGGGAATTGGAAGCGATGCTTGCCTGAAATTGGCGGATATTTTCTCTAAAGAAATCATAAGAAGGACGCATTTTTTGCGGGACATGGATAGAAGCGTTTTCCAACAAGCTATAAAAAAGGCTGACGTTTTCCGAGAATTTCTGTTCGTATTTTTTAAGCAAACCCGTATTGCTTTGCAGGTCTTTTAATAGCTTAAGGTCTTCGTTGAAAGATGTCAGGGCTAATTGCGATTGCCAAAGAGCTTCCAGCAGGGATGCTGGATGGAGGATGGACTCCTGCCTTAAGACAGAAACCTCTGCTTCCACACTATTTAGCCATTTTAATAGAGGCGTCTCATAGCTATTCAATGGACAGACAGTGCCTCCTTGGCTTTTCCATAGCAGACAGTTAGTTTCTCCTGCTTCGTCGTAAATTCTGCGCGCCTCAGCCAATAGATCCAAGGCATAGGCAAGGAGGGCAGGATCTTTGCTGCTAGAGATAGCTTGGTGGATGAGAACCTCGGAGAGGGCAATCTGAATATCCCTCTTGAGCGCAGGTTGTAGGCCGCTGAGAGCTAGGGCTAATCGGAATTCCGACGACGCATCCCCCCACTGTTTTTTTGTGGCGTACGATAGGCCTAGCCCATAACGGGCAATCGCTTGATCTGATGGAGCTGGAGAAGTGGTTAAAAGCTGTGTATAGGCATTTTCAGAAGCATCGTAATCCTCCGCTTCATAGTAGATGCGCGCCTCCTCAAAAGTAGAGGGTGCAGCCTTACAGGAGAAATTCCATGCTATAGAAGGGAGAAGGAGCAGCCCAATCAAATAAGCCTTCATTGTTCTTCCTTCCGTACATCCACATCAGGTAGGACAAAATAAAACAATAGGGCAAATAGGGCAGCAGTTAAAGGCCATTGAAAATAACGGTCATAAATATATTGCTGTGGCTTGCTGTCAATTTCTTGTTGACCGGTACGCTTATTAGAACTAAGGATCTGACCGCCTATGACTTTGGAAAGATTTAAAGCATTCATCCTATTTGCTGAGTAGTATTGCCCCCTTTCGGCAGCAATTTTCTTAAGCCACTCTTCCTCCAATTTCGAGTTCACCGGCTGACCTTTATATGTCACATTGGGGACGGTATCCCCTTTTAAGGAGCCGACGCCGACAAAAAATATCTCCCAGTCCATTTTACGTAATTTCATTAGTTCTTCGCTGATTTTCTGTAGGTTAGAAGAGTTATCTCCCCCATCGGTAAGGATCACTAACGAGTGTTTTTTATCTTTTGAATCCTCCTTATATTCATTGGACAGCGCTGTCAAAGCAGCGGACAGTTGTGTGCCGGAAGAATCCCCTTCATTAATTTTAAGCGCTCTCAATGTAAGAATAGTGAACAGATAATCCGGTGTAGCAGGGGCTAAGGGTGTCAATTCAGAAGTAAAGGCATACAACGCCACATTCTGCCCCTGTAATTGTTCAATGATCAACTCCGTTAATCCCTTCGCTTCGTCCAAACGGGTATTTTTCCCTCTTCCATCATGCGTAGCCATCGAGGCAGAGGCGTCGATAAGGAAAACCACGTCCTGAGGAGTTTGGCGCAATCCTTTTACAGGTTCGTCCCTACTTTCATCGATAGCGCGCGGATTACCCATAGGGCCCATCAAAGCAACGGTCAAGCCAAGCCATACGATAGATAGAAGAACTGTTTTTAAAAGGTATATGACCGGAGAGCGGGGCCTGACGGTGATCGGCAGATGCTCTAAAACTTGAGACCGATATGTAGATAGCCGCCAGCGCATAGTCCAGATGAGCGGGAGCAGGAGCAGCAGCACAGCCCAATAGGCATTTTCCCAATAAATCATTAAGGGACCCTCCTGAACACCAAAGTTTCGACGGCCAGGGCAGAAAGAAATAGGAGTGCAGCAACAGCCATCAGCCACGGTGCAAAATATGCAGCTTGCAAACGTTTTTGAACCTTTTCCACTGGACTATCTTGTAGGTAGCTAAGCTGAGAAGATGGCAGAGCGCTTTTTTCCAATTCTTCAATTTCCTTATAGATTTCTCCTAAAGTGCGGGAATCGCCCGCTAGGAAAAACTGCCCGCCTGTCAAAGCTGTATCCTGCTCGAGGTGTTTACGTAAAAGAGCATATTTAGGCGATGCAAATTCAGGTTCCACATTGATGATATATAAGCGTATTTTGTTGTCCGCCGCATATTTAGCAGCTTCTTCAATCGGTATGTTGCGCCATTTTTTCCCTTTATCCAAAGGGTTATTCTCTTGCACCCCATCAGTCACAAGAATGATTGCATAGCTTTGGATAGTATACGCAGGTTTGCCTTCCGCAATCAGCTCTTCCGCAAAATGCCGGGTAGCAAGTATGAGGTTGGCAGTCTTATAAATGGCATACCCTATCGAAGTGCCGTCTTGGTCATTCGCGCGCATAATATCGAATTTTTTCAGCCTTTTGACCAATTCTTTATGGTCTAATGTCAAAGGGGAAATTACCTGCGCACCTCTAGAAAAACCCACGATACCCATGAGATCATTTGGCCTTCCCTGCATGTTCAAAGCGTCATCTCCCAAGATGAACTTTTCGGTAATCCCTTTAAGCAACTTCAGCTTGGTCGTTTGATAGCGTTTGCCATTATCGCCTTTGTTTAACACTTCTCCTTCCATCGATCCGGACTGGTCCAAAACCAAGTAAATGGCTATGCCTTCTACAGGAGGGGGCTTTCCCTGTTCCTGCAAGGGGGATGCTTTGTTAAAGCTAACTTCTTTGCTGTAGTAAGGATCTGCCAAGGCCACGAGCATGCATAAGAAAGCCCCCCCGAACAAGAAGGGAGTTAAATAGAATTTATAGTTTAAGTCGGATTGTGTAATAGGTGTAGATAGCGCCACTGTAGGCTTCGTTTGATTTCTGAACCAAAGCCCAGAGAGAACGGCCAACCCCGCTATGAATAGCGAAGCAATGCATCCAAGAAGATCAACGCCCATCATCACCTAATAACTAGATAAACAATCTGTTATTAAACATTTTTTTCAAACGGGAAGCAATCCTAAACGGATAAGATAGATAAAGTTATTTCTTTATTACTAATAAATCGGAGGGCTATTCATTCATTCCCAATAACGCGAGCAATCTGTCGATATCATCTAGTGAATAATAGTCGATGGTGATCTTGCCTTTCTTGCCGGCTCCTTGCACTATGACTTTAGTTCCCAATTTTTCTTCGAGCTGGCGCGCCAAATGTTCTAAATAGAAATCGCGCGGCCGGAAAACCAACTGCTTCTTTTTATCTTTTTCGGCCAAGCGTTGAGCTGCCTGCTCCGCTTGTCTCACGGAAAGTCCGTCACGCAGAATTATCTCGAGCAGCAGCTGCTGCTGTTCTTCTATTTCCAAAGCTAAAATAGCCTTTGCATGTCCCATTGTGATGCTTCCGGATGATGTAGCCTGCTGAATATTGCGTGGAAGGCCCAAAAGGCGCAAATAGTTAGCAACTGTGGACCTCTTTTTGCCTAAAATCTGTGCCAGCTCGTCTTGGCTATGCCCATGCAATTCCATCAGCTCTTTGATAGCTTTAGCTACTTCCATGGGATTCAAGTCGACTCTTTGGATATTCTCTATCAGTGCTGCCTGGGCAGAATAAACGGCATCTCCGGTATGCACTACGACAGGAATCATATCCAGCCCTGCCAGTTCTGAAGCGCGCACCCTTCTTTCGCCTGCTATCAGGATATACCCATCCCCTTCCATATCTTTTTGCACGGCAGGGGGATGAATAATGCCTACTTGCTTTATGGAGGCAGCTAAATCTTTGAGCTCCTCCGCGCAGAACTGTTTGCGAGGCTGGTGGGGATTGGCTTTGATATCAGCCAGCCTAACCATACGGATAGATGTACAAATGTCTTTTTCAATCAAAATAAACTCATGGTCTTTACAACAAAGGAAACAAATGGTAACAATCATCCCAGCAAAATGCAAGGGAAGCTATGAAACAACATCACGATGATTTTTATTTAGGCGAATGGCTCGCCGAGTACAAAAAGTATCTCATTGGAGGCGGCATAGCCTTCGCTCTACTTTTACTCTTGCTGTGGTCACAGCTGGGAAGCGGCGCCACACAAAATGATTATATCATAGCTTCTAACCAATATACGGTGTTTAAAAAAGCCATTTCCAGCCCTAATACCGCGAACGAAGCTCTGTCAGAGTTAAGCAAGCTCAGCGCCCTAATGGATAAATATCCTGTACTCCATCAAAAATATGATGGCGACATTGCTCAGCTGCTCTTGGCCGCCGGACAAAAAGAACAAGCCCTTCCTTTCGCGAATAATTTTTTGAAGTTGGACTTTGATCCCTCCGTTAACCTTTACAAAGAATTTGCTGAACAAACCATCGCCCTTTCTGAAGGTAATACACAAAAAGCAATCGAAAAAGGCAATGCCATCACTCAGGCCTCTTCTCCTACCAGCGGATTGTATGCTTTCAGTTCTTTTCAGACTGCACTTCTAGAGAAATCCCTAGGGGATGTAGAAATTGCCCGTCAAGCATGGTCGCGTCTTAAAAATTCTTTGCATGAACCTGCTTTTCAAGCTATATCTCCTTTATTTACAATGGGAAATGTAACTTTAATGCAATTCATTAGTTCACAAAACTAAATTTGATATTAACTACTTCCCATTAGTTACTATCTCCTCTATGCGTCCTGTGTCTCCATTTTCTCAAGAAATAGAGACACAGGATAATATTCTTTTTCTTTGCATTTCTATCTTTATCCTTCCTTATCAAGCTAAAAATTAATTGACTGTTTGCATTTTTTGCTATAAATTGTTACATGCTAAAACTAGGTAAGGTAAACATTTTACTTTACCCATCTTAATACTAGTGGAACGACAGAGCAGAGAAGGAGGTGGCTTTAGTCATTAGCAGCTCGAAACCACGCACTTTGAGATGATTAACGAAGATTATTAATTTGAACTTGAACGTTCAGAGCAAAAACTCTGAACGCTAGAACTTGAAGGACCAAGAGTCACTCTTGGGCTTTCTACATTAGACAAGCCCTAGAGGCTTAGGGTTCTTCCAACTATCTACGGATAGATGGAGTATAGTGTGAGCTTTAACCATGCAACCGTTGCAATAGACGATCTGCAAGAAACAGAAATGGAATCTATGACTGAGATCAATGTTATAGAACCTCATCTGTTCCTCTTACAGAAGAAGTCTTCTGAGGTAGGTTTTGTCGGAGCAAATTCCGTAAAAACCATTACCATCAGCGGTATCCTATCAGTCTCTTTTTAAATATGTTCCGCCGGAGGAAATCCTCCGGCGGCCTTGTTACAGCAAAAAATATTCCATCTTCTTGCATCTAATTAAAAAAAAGATTAAGTTCAGCCACAGACATAAGCCGACTGTTTGTATTCCTACAAGAGCGTGCTTACAATCCATTTAAGCGAATGGCCTGTTAGCTCCGCCCAAAGCAATATATGCAGCTTTTACAAGGTGACGCAATGAATTTACTCTCTCCCCGGTGGCTTACTATTTTTCTTATTGCCACTGCCCTTACTAGCTCAGCTCAGATCTACGCTGACGATTCAGATTTCATAACAGAAGATACTAGTTTCTATTCTTCTTATAACTCTGGATCTTCCTCTTCAAGTTACAACTGCCCTCCGGGTCCTCCAGGTCCTGCAGGACCTCCAGGCCCTCCAGGAGCACTAGGTCCTCCAGGCCCTGCGGGTCAAGTTGGTCCTCAAGGCCCTCCTGGCGTACAAGGTAACCCCGGCACACCAGGCGCGCCCGGTGCAGCAGGAGCTCCCGGTGCTCAAGGTCTGCAAGGCCCTGCAGGACCCCAAGGACCTAACGGTCAAAACGGACAACCAGGCATGCCAGGCGCAACAGGAACAGCCGGAGCTCCAGGAGCCGCGGGCCCCCCAGGCGCTGACGGCATCGACGGCGCTGCAGGAGCCCCTGGCCCAGCAGGCGCACCCGGCGCACCAGGAGCCAATGGAGCTACAGGCGTTCCCGGCCCTCAAGGTCCTCCAGGAGCTGTAGGTCCAACTGGAGCCCCTGGCGCTAACGGTGCCAACGGTGCCAACGGCCCTGTCGGTGTACAAGGACCTGCCGGACCGCAAGGACCCGCAGGACCTGCCGGACCGCAAGGCAATCCCGGCCCTAACAACTTAGTTGTTCCAGCTGGAGCCACAACCATCTCTATTGTCGCAGGCATTATCGATGCAGGAGATATAAATGGTAGCGGACCGGGTTATACCTTTACGCGTACTAATACTACTCCAAGAAGATATCAAATTGCTTTTAATACTTTAAGCCTACCTGCAGTAACCCTCTCTTATGAGAACGGAAGCAACGTAGGTAACACACCGTTTATCTTGTCCAATTCAGTGGGCTTAGTCGAGGTGGAGTTCTCTGATAACGTTAACTCGCTTGACTTCATAGCTATTGAAGCCAACTAAGTGCTAAAGGTATTAAAAATGTTGAAATACTCATTACGAAAGCTATGGCTCCTAGGCATTCCTTTCATTGCCCTTAGCGGCAACTTGAATGCCGAGATAGCTATTGATACGGATCTCCTTCTGGCAGCAGCAGGAGATCCCCCCTTATTTGATACACGCTCTAGCAGCGGGTATTCTTCGGGGAGTGGATATAGCGGAAGTTATTATTCAGGGGCTCCCGGCGTACAAGGTCCTCCAGGTCCTCCAGGTTTTCCAGGCCAAGCAGGTCCCCCAGGACTCAATGGTGTGATGGGCCCTCCAGGCTTACAAGGTCCAGACGGTGATCCCGGTGCAGCCGGTCTTACCGGACCTCAAGGCACCCAAGGCGTTCAAGGTATACCGGGCGTCATAGGCCCCCCAGGCACAGATGGTGTTGACGGTCTTCCCGGACCGGCAGGGGCTCCGGGCGGCGTCGGCCCTCCAGGACCGACAGGTGTTCCAGGCACAACAGGCACATTAGGGGCTTCAGGCCCTCCAGGTCCTCCAGGCCCTACTGGTGACCCTGGAATAGATGGTACGGTAGGCAACCAAGGTGTACAAGGCGTTCCAGGTGCTGGAGGCAATCCCGGAAGTCCGGGTCTTGCGGGCACTCCCGGACTTCCGGGAGCTCAAGGTCCAGTGGGACCGCAAGGCATTGCAGGGCCTCAGGGTCCACAAGGCTCTACGGGTCCAACGGTATTGATTATCCCTGCAGGAACCACTACAGTGTCCATTGTGGAAGGAATCATCGATAAAGATGATCTCAATGGATCGGGCCCCGGCTATATATTTACGCAGACCAATGCCACACCACTTAGGTACCTAATTAATTTTACCACACTACAAGCACCGGTAGTGGTATCAACATTACAAAATGGTGGTAGCGGTTTGTCTGAACCTTTCATCTCTGGTAGAGGTGCAGGTTCGGTCACGATTGAAGCCGACGCGGGCACTAACTTTATTCATTTCCAAGCTGTGGAATTTGATTAGATATGCACAATATGGAAACGGTCTCGACCGTTTCCATTTCTATTCCTAATTTCTAGAAAAAGATATCGCTTCTGTACTATAGTGCTAATATCATCCCATAAAGGTCAAAATATGAAAAAAATTATTAACTCATTAGGTTTGATCCTCCTAGCAGCTGCGGCAGGATATAGCGCATATTGGTATGTTTTAGCAAACAAAGCCGAAACAGCTTTTAAAGAAAGCGTTGCAGAATGGCAGAAAGAGAATAATATCGAGACCGTGACATATGACTCCCTCTCGAAAGAAGGCTTTCCTAGCCACATCAATTTACGTCTTGAAAATGTGAAGGTAAAGAAACATCAGCAAGACAGCAAAGAAAATTTCGAAGTAAAAGTCGACGGCTCCCTGACCCTTTCCATTCCTTTATGGCAGAAAGAAAGGCTGATCACAAGCAACGGCACAACGACAATTCAGTCTGAAATGCTTTCTCAAACAGGACTCCCACATACATTAGTGGTCAAAGGAAAAACAGCATTAGCGCTGGAAGATGGAAACTCCTCCCATTTCGACATTCTGAAAAATGTCCTCCTACAAGAAAAAAATACTACCCAAGACATGAACCTCAGCTTCCTATCTTTCAAGTCCAACCTTGAGGAGATGTCTTTTAACACTGAGATCAATGAAAAAACACCTCTGCAAATCACTTCGGGTCCATTAGACATAAAAGTCAACAGAAGGGACTATAAAGAAGGACAGCAAGACATCACTTACTCTTTATATACTAAAGATCTGCAAGTCAAAACTCCTGATTCCGTTGAAGTGCTTAGCACTTTTTATTATAACCCCACAGACATGGGTAAAACGCAAGTAGAATTGGAAGGTTCTGTATGCTATCCTGAACCAGGAAAATGGGAAGACCTTAGTTCCAATCCATTCCAACCTAGAAAAGCTGAAGCTTGCTTCAAATTAGATAAGTTCAGTTTCAACTCTGAAATCTACACCAGCACCCTGCAAAACTTCGTATTATCCCTATTGCAAGACAATACTTTGTGGACATTAACTTTTAAAGGCTTTGCTGAGAGTACTTATACAGAAAAGTATGATCAAGCTATCCGTAGAGCTTTATCTGTGCTTCTCAAAAGTCCTGAGTTCGCAAAAACTTTTGTCGGAGATAATCCAAAAGAACAAGAACAGCTAATGAATGCTAGAGAGGACATCATCAAACTTATTCCTGCTCTACATGAATTTGGGAAAATTACTAACAAGGTCGATTTCATTGGTTCTGCCGACATGCAAAATAATGTCGTTGAATTCGGTAAATTTGACTTAAGTGCTTTCGACTATATTTTCCCTCCTTATGCACTGTCTATTACGACTAAAGGTGATTTTAAGAACAACTTCTCTGATCCTAATGTCAATGGCTTACTAAAAATCACACGTTATAAGCAGCTCGTAGAGAACCTTACAGATTTCTACAATAAAGTCGTACAGGTTTATAACAAGTATTCCATCTCTAAAGACAACAGCGTTGCATCCTTAAGTCCTGAAGCTATCAAGAAAACTCTAACATTCCTGAATGAGATTTCCGATGATCCGGCTAAAGACACGACAGATCTGCGCGTAACATTTGTATATAATGATCAAGATCACTGGAAAGTGGGCACACTGAAACTGCCAGAGTTTCTAGGAAAAGCCTTTGAATTATATGGCACATTGGTTCCAACTCCTGCACCTGCTCCAGTAATTCCACCACAGGTTTTACCGGCACCTAACAACAGCACTACTCCTAAGGCTCCGGCTGCACCTGTTGCTCCTGCAAAATAAGCAGTCTATTCCCAAAGCGTTGTATAGTGTAAACTATACAACGCTCTTTCTTTTTGACCTTCAGGCCAATTTCCGTTTTATATACATTGTTGACTTAATGAGATATTGCCAGTCCTTCCAGCGCTGGACATATGTGTATAAACAATACTTAGGGCATCGATAAGGTATAAGTGTTACCTAATATTAAGGAATCAACTTGAAGCTTGCCCATAGAGAGGGCTGCTGTTCGATTTGGAATTCTTCGCTTACTGCACTAAAATGCTGCTGGGGTCCAACTGTACGGTTAACTCGATAGGAAATGCCTATCCGATTAAAATTCTCCGGATCGTAGCCTGTCATGCAATGTGAAGGTATAATCAAAGTCAATGAATAAGAGCCGCTATGCTTGCTTGCCTTAACTTCCAAATCTTCATGATTGCACCATTCATGCGCATCCTCTGTACGGAAGTGCGTAATCTCACCTGCTTGGTGTCCTTCGATGCTTTCAGGCAAACAATAAAAATGGTGGCAGTAGCGTGTATTATAACCACTGGTTTTTACGTCACGTGTATCTAAGAAAAGCTCTAAGCTATCGCCGCGTGTCACATCTGGATAGGATACTCTATTAAATGTCTCATTGCAGAGTACATGGATTGCAAGACCCTGTTCAGCCCATCCCATATATATTTCTGCAAAAGCTTCTTCTGCACATAAGCCGGATAAATCCGGGAGACGATACTTCGGATGAGAGAGACGCTTCCCTAAAGATGCCAGCGGCTGTAAATCTATCTTATGCAGTTCAAATGCAAACTGAAAGAAGTTTACGGGTGTCAGTATTAGGGGCGTCTCTTCATCCATGCACTGTGTTCCTTATTCCGGAAGGGTCTCAGGAAGCCCCATTTCGGAGGCCCCATTCCCGGGTGATCCAAGGAACTCTATTGATATCGCTTTTTTCTCTAACATATGATCAACAGAAGCGGAAGCTAGCTTCTGCATTGCTTCGTGGCCAAGGAGACGATGTGCTTCAATAGTTTTATCAAAGAGTGGATCGCTCGCATCTCCGAGCCCCTTATTGGTGACTTGGAAAAAAGCTAGGTCTCCGTTCACAGGCGTTGACACTTTAGACCAATCATTGAGTGTTAAGCTGAAGGCTTGATTCAGATCTATGTTGGCATGGGTAGAAGATCTATTCTCTTTGAAAGGCTCTGCTACTAATTTCCATTGGTCTTGAATGTTTGGTAAAGGTTTCCACGTGATTTCTGAACCTTCTCCCTCTGTGATGGCTTCATTGACCATTGCATTGAGGGAGGTTGCATCTGTAGCAGCTTTGTTACGCAGAGTACGCATATATTTGTAGAGGCGCAATGAAGCAGCTCTATCGCTCGTGAGCGGAGGGGCATCTTTGGGCATCAAGCCGCTTGCGACAGCATCATCACGTATGTTTTTTAAGATGATTGCAAAATAATCATCGGCAATTTCATTACGTACTTCTTCAAATTGCTTCCAACTGCCATCAGGACGTTTGAATTTTTGCGGGTTTTTGTCGCGAATAGTCAAATAATATCCCTTGAGAGAGGCATCGATAAGCGGATCAAGCAATCCACGTTCTTTCGCAGCTGCAAAAGGTATTATTTCTGCTGTTTTTGGTTTCTCGACAACGTTGATACTATAATAATGAGTCTCGTCTGTAGTAAAGCGTTTCAAAGAAGCATGAGCCGACATAGAATCAGCTTTATCGCTAAAAGATCCCTTGCCGACCGGTGCGTTATCTAATAGCTCAATAAGTTGTGCATTATCCTTCAAATTAGTAAAAGGTGCGGCATTGCCACGGTAGCTGATAGCAACTTCCTGTTTCTTTACAGGGGCTTTTGCTAGGGCATCTGTCAGCCAGTCATTATGCATATCCACAATCTCTTTGCGTGCATAGAAGTCTACTTTTGCACGCAAAGCAGGTTCTAAAGCATCAATTGCGTTGCGCTTATCTTCTGGCTTTGTGACTTGGGCTTTTCCAAGCTCCGGAAACTCTTTTACGATTTTATTCCAGCCGGCAGGAGAAGTTTCCCAATCCCACATTTCTTTAATGGAAACTTTGCCTTGAAGTGTTTTTTTATCTACCGATGCAATTTCTAAGATATAGCGTTTTTGAGCTAACTCTGGATTACGGTTGATGATTTCATCTACACTGAAGAAAGTTTTGGGAAGTTCTAGAGGGTCGCTACCTTTCTTTGAAATAGATTTAAGGTACATTTCAAGAGCTTGAAGATCATGAAAGTCTTTAATTTGCAATGCTTTAGGTAATGCATACCCTACACCGACCACACCTTCACCTGCAAACTCACCAAAGCGCTCGAAAGCGAATCTGTTGACCAGCGCAAGGCTGCCCGTGTTATTATATAAGCGGCGGAAAAGCATCACTTGCTGCCAAAGGTGGACAGCACGGCCCTGGTCTAAATTCATTCTTTGCAGCTGCTGTCTAAAATAATCTCCGGTTGTAGAAACACCTAAGCGGGGATTGTTTTGTAGCTGTTGGAAACTGGTCGAAGTATTTTTTATCAGATCGGCCAAAGCCTCTTCACGTGAAACTTCATAACCCAGTTCGCGCGCTTGAGCAGAGCTATTGTAAATGAATTCAGCCAATAAATGAATAAAGCGGGGGCCAAACCAATCGGAGAGGTTATGGTAGCCAAAGAGAGTCAAATCTGATTGAACAATCGAATCATCAGGTTTTATCCAGTTATATTGCTGTTGTTGGTATAACAGCATCTGCTTAAGCATTGGCTCAGAAAACTTTTTTTGAGCAAGGTAAAGGTTGATCCTGCTGCGTAATGCTTCAGGTGTCACTGCGCTGGATTGCTGCTGAAGTTCAAATAGCTGCGTATTGATTTCCGGAGCGAAATAATTCCATACTGCAAGGGAGCTTAAAAAAGGTGCGCTGGGATGTTTGTACCCTTTAAATCGCTTTTCTTTTTCAAGTTTAGCCTCTAATTCAGGGCTAAGCACGCCCGCAAATTTTTCTGCAATAATTGCTGCTAACCCCGTATCGAGGAAATCCTTGGATATCACTCCATCATTGAGGAAGTTAGGGCCCCACATTCCTCCAAAGAGGACTTTATCTTCCATGTCAGTCGACAGGAAAAGTGCCATATCATCCACATCCGCACGTGTGATCTGTGTGCCGTCTACAGCATCAAAAGTAGGTGTATTCAGCGGACGCATCGTAGATATTGCGTTGAACGTTCCGAAAAAGGAAAAAGAGATCACAACAAAAAAAGTGATGATCAGAAAGAAAGACCGTTGGTATTTGCGAAAAAATTCGAGCATGATAGGAAAACTCCAGATTTGCTGTCAGGGATGCTAACAAATCTTTAGCTTTCCCCTCAAGTGGTAAACCCAACATATCCACTAAAATCGGTGATTAAGTTGAACTCTCGGTGGATGTAGTAAAGCAAACTTCAATGATAGAGAAAATTTTAAGCCCAATTTTGTATTAGGAAGTACAGCCGGCATTCCAATAGGAAATAGGAATCAGACGCATCCCCCCGCGGGCAGAGAACTCACCTTTGACAGTTAAGCTTTTGGGTTGAAGTGCTTTGCCTAAGTCGTCGCAAATCTTGTTGATAGCGAATTCCTGGAAAAACTTAGCGTTGCTGAATGACGCTAAATAGTTCTTTAGCGAAATCATCTCGATCAATTTCTCACAAGGCGTATAAGTGATAGTCAATGTCGCAAATTCAGGCTTGGAAGTGTAAGGGCATAAGCAGGTAAACTCGTCACAGACGAGGGTAACCTCATAATGGCTATGCGCATATTCGTTTGGAATGATCTCCAATAATTTCTGATTAGGCATCCTAAAAATTTCTCTTGTTTCACGTGAATTTTAATAAACTATAGCATAAGGTAGCTTATCTGATAAGACTTAGCTGGAATATATATATACAGACTGTGCAGTAATTTATTGAAGCACGCGCGGAGAATATGACAATGCAAACTCCATTATATCCTATCCACGCTGCTTTAGGCGCTAAGATCATCGACTTCTCGGGCTGGGAAATGCCCATCCAATATCAAAGCATCCTTGAGGAACATAAAGCTGTACGCGAACACGCGGGTATCTTTGACGTATCTCATATGGGACGCATCTCGGTCATGGGTCCTGACGCTGAGCTTTTCTGCGACTTTGTGTCGACCAACACTATTGCACATAAGAAAGATGGGCAAGCCATCTACACCGTTCTCTGCCGCGAAGATGGCACTGCCATCGATGACGTCATTATTTTACGCCACTCCCCGCAAAACTGTTCTGTCGTTTCAAATGCATCTAACAGAGAAAGGGTACTTTCACACCTTCAAGTTTCAGCGAAAGATTTTAATGTCGCTATCAACTCTCCCTACACAAATGAGGGCATCTTAGCTATCCAAGGCCCTTCTTCATTGACCATCGCTTCCAAATTATTTCCCGAAACTGCCTCATTAGCTCCCATGACCTCCATAAAAACTGCTGGACTCCTCATCTCCCGCACAGGTTATACCGGTGAGAAGGGAATAGAAATTTTCGTCCCTTTTTCACAGCTGAAAGAAATATGGGACCTCTTCATACAAGAAGGTGTAGTACCTGTGGGCTTAGGCGCAAGAGATACCCTCCGCCTCGAAAAAGGTTACGCCCTCTTTGGACATGAACTCAGCGACACCACCCAACCCACAGAAACTGTCTCTGCCTGGGCGGTTAAACTCACTAAAGAAAATTTCATCGGCAAACAAGCTCTTTTAAAAGAATCCTCCGGTAGACATCAATATGGAATCATCCTGGATGAGCCGGGGATTGCCCGGGCTGGGTGCCCTGTAGTAATGCAAGGAAACCAAATCGGCGAGGTCACTTCCGGAACTTTCTCTCCTACATTGAAAAAAAGCATTGCTATCGTTATGGTACATCATGTGCTTCAAGCAGGGGATAAAATCGAAGTTAATATTAGGGATAAACCCTGCCGCGCCACTGTTGTACAACTCCCTTTCTACAAAGGACCTTCCCAATGAAATATACCCCCTCACATGAATGGATCGAAACTAAACCCCAAGATTATGCCATCGTAGGCATCACTGACTACGCCCAAAAAGAACTCGGCGATATTGTCTATATTGAGCTGCCTAAAGTGGGACGCCTTGTCAAAGCAGGCGAGCAAATTTGCGTTCTAGAATCAACTAAAGCCGCTGCCGACGTATATAGCCCCGTCTCAGGGACTGTAACTGAAGTGAATGACCAACTTAAAGATAACTCCAGCCTTGTAAACTCCGATGCCGAAGGCTCAGGCTGGCTATATAAAATAGACTTGTCTGCCCCTAATGAATTAGATTCCCTCCTCGACCAAGATGCATACCAAGCACGCATTTCGTAAGGACTGACTAATTCCAACGTTGTAAAGGACTCCCGCACAGATGGATTTTATCTCCAACAGCTCCCACCAACAAAAAGAAATGCTGCGCATCATCGGTGTCAGCTCCATCGATGAACTCTTCAAATCTATCCCCTCCGCTATTCTGCAGAGTTCAATTGCGCTTGATGACGGCCTCTCAGAAAGCGAAGGTATGCAAAAGATGGAAGCTATCGCCGCAATGAACACCTACCCGGCTTTTGATAGCTATCTCGGTGGCGGCGCCTATGAACACCATGTCCCCGCTATTGTTGGGGCCATCTGTGCTAAATCGGAATTCCTCACTGCATACACTCCCTACCAACCTGAAGTTTCTCAAGGCATGCTTCAAGTCATCTTCGAATTCCAATCTGTGATCTGCGCACTCACGGGTATGTACGCCGGAAACGCTTCTTTATACGATGGAGCCTCGGCCTGCGCAGAAGCTGCTCTCATGGCTTTAAGGGTCCAAACCCCCAAAAGAAAACTGCTTATCAGTGCTTCCCTACACCCCTCTTACAAAGATGTCATCCGCCAATATGCAGAATTCGCCGCTTCCGAAATCATAGAAATCCCTTTCAATGACTCCCTCACCATCGACGAATCTCAATACGAATCCCTACTAGATGACAAAACCGCCGCTGTCATCATCCAATCTCCCAATGTCTTCGGCTGCATCGAAAATACTCCCCTTCTGTTCGAAAAAGCCCACGCCAATGATAGCCTTGCCGTCCAATGCGGCAATCCTCTCGCCTATGGAATTTTCCACTCCCCCTCACATGCCAAAGCCGATATCGCCGTTGGCGACTGCCAGCCTCTCGGCCTCCCACTCAATTTCGGCGGTCCCTACGTCGGCTACATAACCTGCACGCAAGAGCTCCTCCGGCAACTTCCCGGGCGGATCGTCGGCGAAACAGTCGACACCGAAGGACGCCGCGGCTTCGTCCTAACCCTCCAAGCCCGTGAACAACATATCCGCCGCGAAAAAGCGACTTCCAATGTCTGTACAAACCAAGCCCTCGCAGCCCTCGCCAGCCTCGTCGCCATCCTTTGGTACGGTAAGACAGGCCTTCCTAAGCTTGCCCTCACCAACTACCAACGCGCTGCCTACCTGCGCCATTCCCTCGCTAAACTACCTCACTTCACTGTCATCAACAATGACAGCTCTTTCAATGAGTTTGTCATCACATCATCCAAACCCATCGACACTGTCCTTAAACATTTCCGACAAGCAGGCATCATCGCCGGATTCCCTCTGAAAGAGTGGTTCCCTTCTATGGAAAACTCCCTCCTCCTCTGTGCCACGGAAATGAAATCAAAATCTCAACTCGACCGCTACGTGGAGGTTGCTTCCCAATGCTAACCGCTTTTGAAAAATCTCAAAAAGGCCAACGCTCCTACAGCCTTCCCAAAGAAGATTCGGCCTGGACAAACTACCACCCACCGCACAACCTCCTCCGCGAAACACCTCCCCCACTCCCCGAAATATCCGAAATTGATCTTACACGCCACTTCAGCCAGCTCGCGCGCAGAAATATGGGCATCGACACCAACTTCTACCCTCTCGGCAGCTGCACAATGAAGCTTAACCCCCGCGTCAACGAATGGTGCGCCTCCCTGCCCTCTTTTCAACGCTCCCATCCCTTAGCACCCAGCGACACTGTCCAAGGCAACCTCTACGTCATTTATCATCTACTGCAGCTGCTGTGCCAAATTACGGGTATGCACACTGGATCCCTCTCCCCTAACGCAGGTGCCCAAGGCGAACTCACCGGCATCAAAATGATCGCTGCCTTCCACGCCCATAATAATGATTCCGGACGCAACGAAATGCTCGTCCCCGATAACGCACACGGCACCAACCCGGCCACTGCCGCCATGGTAGGATACAAAATCATCGTCCTACATACCACCCCCGACGGCGATATCGACCTGGAACAGCTCCGCTCCCTAGCAGGACCGAAAACCGCCGGTCTAATGCTCACTAACCCTAATACTCTCGGACTTTTCAGCTCCAAAATTCTCGAAATAGCTAATATCGTTCACTCCGCCGGCGGCCTCCTCTACTACGACGGCGCCAACTTAAACGCTATCCTCGAAATCGCCCGCCCAGGACAAATGGGCTTCGATGTTATGCACCTCAACCTCCATAAAACTTTCTCCACCCCCCACGGCGGCGGCGGGCCCGGTTCAGGCCCTGTCCTATGCAACGAGAAACTCTCCCCTTTCCTCCCTCTCCCCCTTATCCATAAATCTAACGACTCATTTCTCCCCGTCCCCTCCTCTCCCCTATCCATCGGACGCATCGCCTCTTTCTTCGGTAACTTCGCCATATACCTCCGCGCCTACCTATACTCTATTCTCCACGGCCGCTATGGCCTAAGACGCATCGCCGAAAACGCCGTCCTCAATGCCAACTACCTAAAGAAACTTCTGGGCAACCTCTTCACCGACCCCTACCCCCAGCATTTCTGCATGCACGAATTCGTCCTTCAAGCTGACAAATTTCCAAACATCAAAGCCCTCGACATCGCAAAACGCCTGCTCGACTACAACTTCCACGCCCCCACCATCTACTTCCCTCTCATCATCAAGGAATGCCTACTCATCGAACCCACCGAAAGCGAATCAAAAAACACTCTAGACTCCTTCCTCTCCGCCGTCCTCGCCATCCACACCGAATGCACTCAAAACCCCGAACTCCTCAAAAACGCCCCCCTACTTCAACCTGTCTCCCGCCTCAACGAAGTCCAAGCTGCCCGACACCCCAAACTCACCACCTTCCATTAGAATGAAGTTGTCAAAGCTATAGCAATGCTTGGAGGGTGCCTTGGGAGGGTGGAAGCGTCTCCAAGAAAATGATCGATACAATAGAAGAATTTGGGAATTATTCAATTTGAAAAAGATGTGGGTACTAGACAGGCTATAGAAGTACTAGACGCTTGTTTAGCTTACATCTCATTAGAGATGTCTGAGGAACAGATTTTTAGACGAATGTTATTAAATTTGTCTGGCTTAAACTTCCGTACTTTTGTTTTTGGAAGCCAGGAACAAAAAATTATAGATAATGATGGCCATTAAGCATTTTTTACAGTTGAAGAGATCAAGAAAATAAAAGATGCGGAAGATACATTAAAAAGGGAGTTGTTATCCATCATTCTTTGCGATGAAATATTCTTAATCCAATTTCTGGGATTTTGTCTGATAATGATAAAACAATTCTATGAATATTTATGGAAATATCTATAAAATCAGCATAAATTTCCGTTACTACTATTTCTGATAACTCCTCCTCTTCTTCAGAAGGAGGGGTTTCATAATAAAAATAAAGCTCAACAGTATTTTCTTTCAAATTAGTATTTATCGCTCTTAAATTTGGAGTAATACTCCCTAAAAGAGCTACTTGTAAAGCACATCTTATTGCAGATATTGTTATATTCATAAATTACCAAAAGTAGATTCGGGATGTGCTGGAATAATATGCGCACCTTTTTTTGAATAATGAATGTGACCTTTTGCTGTGGGTAAAGAAAGAGTACTCTCTTTATCTTTCCATATACCTATATGTTCACCAAAGTCAATTAATTCTCTATGGTTGGGATTACCAGGAATCTCTTTGTTTATAGGCCTACCTTTACCAGCAAATTTTGTAATTAAACTTTCTGGATCTGGATGCTCAAAGATACTCTTCCCTTGTTGGTAATTATGTTTTCCAACTATATGTCAAGGGGGCGAAGCCCCCTTGAGGCGGTTTTCTAGGTCGTCGACAATTTTGGAGCTTAGACCTTCGTCATCGATGGGGGTGGAGGGTGGAGCGATGGGGGCCATGGAGGTGAGGACATCTTCGAGGGTTTTGAATTGTTCGAGGATGTTGTCGGTCATATTAGTGATGGCGGGTGCGTCTTGGTGTGAGGAGTTGGCGAAGAGATTTTTAATGTCGTTGAAGGGTTGAAGGAGGACATCGAAGGAGATAGATTTGTCATTTTTGAAGATATTTTTAGCATTTTGATCGAGTTGCGAGAGGAGGACGGTATAGAAGGGAGCGATTTCGAGGTAGGTGGTATCGACTTTTTGAGGCAGCATTTTAGCTAGCTCCGTCAGTGCGATAGAAGATTTGAATGAAATATCGGGGATATTATGCTCTGACGCTATGCGTGTGGCACGTCCTAGGTATAGTAAAGGATATTGTGCTGTGGTGATGTCGTATTGGGCGGCATCAAGAGCTATTTTTCCTAGGATATTCACGACATGGGAGCATATCGGTTCCAACTTCATCTCGGCAGCTTTGTTGTTGATCATTTCCAAACGTTGAAAGGCAAAAAGCAGGACGTAGGAAACGGTATCGACACCCGAGTCCTTTTTTCCTTCAGAAACGTTAGGAAGGTGATGACTAATGCTTTTACTAGCCTGCAGGAAGTTGCGTAGAATATCATGGATATCGTCGAGGACTTGCATAGAAAGGGAAAGACGGCCATTGCGTGCTGCTTGGACGCCTACTTCGGAGATAGCATCAATCCAGGCGCAAACCTCGCCATACTTTTCTTCTTTAATGCCTTTTTTGGCTGCAGCATTGAAGTAATCTAAAGTATGCGCAGGGCTTAAGTAATTGCTCATACGCGCTGTTGCCACCTGGATGGCATCTAAGGATATTCCCAGTAATACTACAGCTATCGCTAGCAACGCAGAGACAGGAATGAAATGCGTAATAGATAAATCAATTGCTAACACAAACATCAACAAAGGCAACAGCAAACTCCAATAGCGAATATAGCTGAGTATATTATCGTTGTGGAACAGCTCTGTTACCCTCGGCGTAGCCGTTAACTCAGCTTTCTGCAAGGGACGCCAAATCATCGCACTCAAGAATGGCAACGCCAAACCCATAATCAAGCCCACTAACGCAATAACTGCCGCAAAGGCATTGACACTTCCACTCGCCACTTCGATAGGATGAAATGACAGATACACTGCTACCGCTACCGATACTATTGTCCCTAGCATAATAAAGCCTCTAATATATACTTTATTTGCATACTAACGAATTAATGACTTAGAGGGAATGGAAATGCCCCGCTCTCAGGAGAACTCAATGAATACAACACCTATCGCCGCCTTCGACTTCGACGGCACACTCACCCACAAAGAAAGCCTTATTCAATTTATTAAATTCACTCACGGCTTCCCCATAAAACTGATACGCACCCTTCCCACTCTCCTGAAATCTGCCCTAGGCCTCGCCTCACGACAAGAAGCTAAAGAAGCCATACTCTCCTGCCTCTACAAAAACACTCCCCGCTCCTCTCTAGAAGCCACCGGACAATCCTTCTCCGACTCCATACTCGACAACATCCTCAACCCCGAAATGATGGAAACTCTACGCTGGCACCAAAATCAAGGACACATCTGCGTCCTCGTCAGCGCCAATATCGACATCTACCTCGTCCCCTGGGCAAAAAAACACAACTTCCACCACGTCATATGCTCCCAACTAGAAACCTCTCCCTCCGGACTCATCACCGGTAAACTCGCCCACCCCAACTGCTGGGGACCCGAAAAAGCACGACAACTCCTCCTCCTCATCTCCTCACAAAACTACAACCCCTCCCAAATCTACGCCTACGGCGACAGCCGCGGCGACACCGAAATGCTCGCTCTCAGGGGGCTTCGCCCCCTGAACCCCCACCAAAGGGCAAAGCCCTTTGGAAACCGCGTTCCTCCCTCCGGGAACTAAACGTGTGTGGGGCTTGGTTGATTGTGTAGTAAAAGCAGAATTCACGTGGCAATTAAATTAAACGATTTAAATACAATTGTTTAATCTAATTGTAGTGAGCTTAATTAGAGAGATAGCTCTGTCTTTCAATTAAAAAATAATTATTTTAATTAGATTAGTTACAATGTAGCGATATAACTTGCGGATTCCAAAGGGCTTTGTACTTTGGTGGGGGTCAAGGGGGTGAAGCCCCCTTGAAGTAGTCGGGGAGTGGAGCTGAGAGGGTGATGATATTTTTGAGGGTGGGGTGCGGGAAGGAGAGCGAAGAGTGGTGGAGAGCAATGCCTTGGGGAAAGGGTTGGTGGGAGTTGTATTTGGCATCGCCGAGTACAGGATGGTTTATAGCGCTGAGTTGAGCACGAATTTGGTGGTAGCGGCCTGTGATAAGGTTAATTTTTAGTAGGGAGGAGTTGTGGTAGGAGGTGATAGTTTCATAGCATAGCTGACATTGCTTAGCTTTGGGATGTTTGGAGAGGATGGCTTTATGTTGGAATTCGTCGTGGAACAGGGAGTGGGTTAGGGTGTTACTGTGTGGTGTAGGTTTACCTTGGACTAGGGCCAGGTATGTTTTAGTGAAAAGATTGTTACGAAGGGACTCATTAAGACGGCTGAGGGCTTTACTAGAGGTAGCAAAAAGAACTATTCCGCTTACCGGCGTATCAAGGCGGTGTACTGGATAGAGGAATGTCTTTTGGGAATGAGCTTTAACAAGGGCTTCAAAACTATTATTTTCTCCTTGTGTGGGTATTCCTGCTGGTTTTACTGCGGCTAGTACGTGGTTGTCTTGATAGAGGATGATCATCACGCGCCTCTTTGTCTTAAGGCTTCGTAGAGGAGCAGCGTCGTTGCCGTAGCGACATTGAGGGAGTCAGCCACGCCGCACATGGGGATAGCGACTTGCAGGTCAGCTTGCTGCATCCATAATGGCGAGAGTCCGAGCTGCTCGGTGCCGACGGCGATAGCGAGGGGTTGCTTCATATCAGCGTGGGTGAAGAGTGTATTAGCGCTGGGTGTTGCAGCTAGGATAGCGATCTTATTTTCCCTCAGCCAAGCAATAGCTTCGGCGCTCGTCGTTTCGATCACAGGGATAGTAAAAAGAGTACCGACGCTGGCGCGGACAACATTGGGGTTATATATGTCAGTGCAGCGATCGCAGACGATGACGGCAGTGGCACCTACGGCATCCGCACTGCGTAAAATAGTGCCGAGGTTGCCGGGCTTTTCTATTGCTTCTGCGATCAGATAGAGTGGTGAAGCGTGCTTGGAAAGTGAGCTTAGCGTGGGGTGGCGTTGGGGGGCTTCAGCAAGGAGGCCGTCAGGACGGTCGCGGTAGGCCATTTTTGTGAAGACTTCTTTACTGCAACGGAATATTGCAGTTCCTTTCTTTCGGATTGTGTCTATGAGGGTGGGCTCGTTAGTACCAAGGAAAAGTTCAGGACAGTAATACAGGGTGGATATCCCCCATTGGCTATCCACAGCCCGCAGGAGTTCGCGATAGCCTTCGATGAGGAAAAGATTTTTCTCATCGCGTTCGGAACGGTTGCGTAATTTTACAACGCCTTTAACACGTGGATTTTGGTTGCTGGTAATAGTGAGATCGTTATCCATGGCACCACCAAGCGTAAGTACCGCTAGGGAGGGGGTAAGATCCCTTTTGTTGCGTTTCAAGAAGAAGTTCTCCAGATTCTACAGTACCCTTAAGGCCATGCATCGCTTGCTCCATCAATTTCTTGATGATGTAAGGGGTGAATCCCGGGGTATGGCAAGAAAGGGCTATGAAGAGGGGTTTCTCGCTTAGAAGCGCGCGGCATTGGGTGAGTAACGGAATGATTTGCTCTTCTATTTTGAATACTTCTCCGTTAGGACCACGGCCAAAAGAGGGCGGGTCGAGGACGATAGCGTCATATTTTTTACTTCGGCGTTGTTCCCTTGCGAGAAACTTGCTGACGTCGTCCACGATCCAACGGATAGGAGCATTATCAAGATTATTCAGGGCAGCATTTTCGCGGGCCCAGGCAACCATAGGTTTGGAAGCGTCGAGATGGCAAACCTCCGCACCTGCTTTAGCAGCAGCGAGGGTGACACCGCCTGAATAGGCAAAAAGGTTAAGTAGCGACGGTTTAGAAGGCGCATTTTGTAGGATGTCCGTCATCCAACGCCAGAACATTTGCTGTTCAGGAAAGATACCTAGGTGGCCAAAGTCTGTGGGGGAAATTTTGAAGGCGATATTTTCTACTTCAACAGTCCAAAGAGGAGGAAGAGGGAGCGCGGAGATCCAACGGTTGCTGCCGTCGCGTGTGAAATTTGCGTGCGCTTTTTTCCATACATCTTCTTTCTGCTGAGGAAGCCATACGGCTTGTGCGGCAGGACGGGCGATGATAAAGGGCCCGAATTGCTCTAGTTTCTGTCCATTGCCGCTATCGATTAACTGGTAAGACACAGAGAGTTTCCTTGTGAAGTTTTACAATAATAAAATAAAGAAAATCATAACACTGCAATCCTTTTAAAAGAAGTGAAAATTTAATTTACAATAACACTTTAATAATGATATAAAATGTTTAATTTTTAAAATTAAACCGAGATTTATATATGGCTAGCTTTATTAATGATATTAATTTCACTTATTCTAGTGTACTTACACAAATGGGAAAAGTTTATTCAGAGTGGCAACTGGGTGGAATCGCAGGTATCAAAGAATCGAAAAAAGGCTTTGCTTCCTTTGTTGGTGCTTCATTCAAAACCTTAGGTGCACTAGCTTTTGCAGGTTCAGTATTTGCCTTCAAAGCCGCCTTTTTCAATGCGGTCAGCATTCCGGGTGCCTTAGGCTATGTCGCTCTCAGTTCTTTAGGCCTCCTTGCAGGTCATGATTTAGGTGAGATCGGATATAAAAAAGGCGATGCCAATAGTAACAACGACAAAAGGCCTATCTATTTTGGAGATATTCCTGAAAAAGAAGGTCGGCCGGCTTTAGGAGGCGGCATGCTTGGATGCATATTTTACTTAGATGATCACGGCATAAAGCAAAATAGAACAAATGAGATGCGTAATAGAGCTCTTACTGATCAAGCTAAAGCCCTCGCGTATAAACGTGATGAGCATCTTATTACGGTTTCTCTAAAAGATATGCGCATGGTTTCTCTTGTGAATGATTATTTTGAACAAGACTCTTGGTATGCTCCTTGCTCCTATATTGGAAGACTGGTGTTCAGCATTCACCTATACTGTTTACACAGCAACGCTTACAACGGCTTTTTAGGAAATTTCATTGCTGACCATAACTATGACGTAAAAGGCAAATCCCCTGAATCTCCACAATAGTGTAGAGAATAACCTTGTCCTAGTATAGGAGTACGGTGACTTGTCCTTGCAGTTGGACATCTTTTTCTTGCATTATATGGAATCTATCTTCAAATTATTGCAGTCCTTCGAAGGACTGCATTATCCCATACAAAGGGCTAAGAAAAGCTCGCCCGCTTCGATTTCTCTATTGGCTTGTAGGATCAAAGCTGACTCAGATACTGTCAAATAGGGAATTTTGGCGCTCGCATACCACCATCCGGCTATGCCTGCACAGAGGGGTAATGTTATCTGAAGACCTAGGGATGCAGTTGGGTATTGTTCTATTGTTGCGCTAAAAAGGGGCGCAATCATTTGTTGGCTTGCATATGTTCCTACCGAAAATACAGCTATAGCTACTTTATTTCTGTGCTCACATAAAACATTCCGCATTTTATCCAAATCAAAGCTATGAAAAGAGCTTTCAATTTCTTGTTACACTCTTTCTAAAAACAATATTTTAACTATGAATTTAATCACGAACTATTACAATACATTAACGATTATATTAAATCTAATAATATACATTTATCTATAAAACAACTTATACAGCTACAAGTAATATATTTAAATTAAAACGCAATAACTATCATTACTAGAATTATCAAACGCCTTTAAACATAATTTTACATTTCTTAACACAAAATTAATATTAATATTTTAAAATATTGTATTATTAACTGTTTTTCGAGGAGAAAAATAATGGGTCCTATAAATACATTTATAGAAGATGTTAAAGAAAGTTACTCACATTTCCCTAAAAATCTAAAGGGGGTTTATAAGGGACTTTCAAGAGGAATGGATGGTATTAAGTCTCTATCCTTTCAATTTGCAGCCGCACGTACTGCCCTACAAACTGTAGGGGGACTTGCATTTGTTGGTTCAGCATTTGCATTCAAAGCCGCTTTGTTCTCTTCCACACTTTCCGGCGGTTTAGGTTTTGTGGCCCTCGGAGCTCTTTGTCTAATGGCAGGTCATGATCTCAGCGAGATTGCTGCAAACATTGGTTCAACTTCAGTACCTCCTACACGCCATAGCGATGCTAGTTGGATAACCCAACGTCTTCAAGAAGCCGCGAATGAGGTTAATTCATTTGTTGAAAAAGCAGTTGGTTTTAAGCCTAGAATGTCTGAAGCAAAAGCTATAGTGGAAAGAGGTACCTTTCCTACACCTACAGATGCTGTAGTAATTAAGTTTTACAAGCCAATTAATCAAATCGCAGACAATACTTATTTTGAAGCAGGGACAGATAAACTTCACTGCATCATGCTAAAACACGACGTGTACAACACAGTTGCGAACGGCGTGATTTCCGGAGTAAATACCATTTATGGAATTTACAGTTCTTTAGCGAATCGCGTCTCTCAAAGCGTGTAGAACTTCTTCACAGGCGGCATGGATAATTTCTTCCCTGCCGCCTTTTAATTTCAAGAGCATCCCTTTCACATTTTCCGGCGTAGCAATCGCAATCCAAACTGTTCCGACAGGCTTTTCGGGTGATCCGCCTGTGGGCCCGGCAATACCTGTAGTTGCTAAGGCATAGTCTGACTTTAATTTGCGCTGTATGCTTTGCGCCATTGCACAAGCTATTTTTTCGCTGACTGCGCCATTTTCAGCAATCCATGTGTGCGGGATATCTAGCAAGATTTCTTTGGATTCATTCGAATAGGTGATAACACTTCCCAAATAGTATTTTGAAGCACCTGGAAGCAGGGTGAAACAGTGGGAAAGGGCTCCGCCGGTACAGGATTCGGCAATGGACAGTGTGAGCTTCTTTTGTAAGAAAATGTGATGAAGCTCTTCTGCCAAAGTCATCATATTAGATGACCTGGATATTTTGTGCTTTAAGCTGGCAGTGATTGTTTATCCAGGGCAGACACTCTTTACCTAGACGTAGAGAGCTGCGCACTGTATGTTCCCCTGTTTGAAAGGATGTAGGCAAAGTATTGTGTCGGATCCAGCGTTGGAGGGTTTTAAACAGGCTGTAGTTGGGTGGGTTATCCTCTTCTGTGGTTTGACAGACACGTCCTGTACCGCTTTCGATATACATCTGAGGATAGGAAAGCTGTACTCCCCACGTGATAGCTTCTTTCCCGAAGACCATGCTATGCATTTTATTATCGTAAGGAGAATAGCTCATCGTATGGTGTTGAATCTGAATCAACGGGTGGTTGGGACGGAGAAGGAACTCCCCTTTCTGTACATCTTGGAGGTAAACGGAATCATCGTCTGTAGAGAGACAAGCAGAGAAAAAAGTCCTGCATTTAGCTAGATCAGGCTGCTCCCCTTGGCTTAAGGCCACGATATAGTCGTTATAGGCTTGGCTGAAAAGAACGGAGTGATTAGCAAATTCATCTTTTTGCCAAAGACTTCCACAAAGATAGAGGGAAGGCTGTGTCAAATGCTCTAATAAGCTATTGAATTCTTCAGGGGCTAGCAAAACCTGCAAAGCAGTCCATTTGGAGGCTTGCAAAACAGGTTTTTGCTGGGGTGTGCTAATCGGAGGTATTGCCTGCATGGGGAACTTTATTCACTTCAAAAAAGGCGTTAATGCAAAGTAAAACGGCCCCTACGGTAATAAAGGCATCGGCAACGTTGAAAACGGCAAAGTCATGTCCCCAGAATGTAAAGAGGAACATATCGACCACGAAACCGTAGACGAAAGTGTCGATGACATTGCCCAGAGCGCCGGCTGCAATGAAAGTCAGTGGGATGACCTTGAATGCGTCCCTATTAAAGAAGACGAGGTAGCCTATAAGGGCAAGAACCGTCGAGATGCGTACAACCAAGAGGGTGTTTTGCCAGCCGGCGAAACTGCCCCAGGCGGCGCCTTTATTAGGAACGCAGGTGATAGAGAAGTCTATTCCCCAAAAATCTTTGAAGACAGGGTATTCCACAAAGAAAAAGGGGGATTCTTGAAACGTGGAATAGACAGCGTACTTTGTCCATGCGTCGACACAGAGGATTGCGATAGCGATGAAAAACGCCCAGTTTAAAAGTACGCGGTATTGTCGGTCCATGCGATTAGATCAACCCTTTTTCCATTTGCTCTTGGACTTTTACAGTGACGCATGCATAAGGAATTGCGTAGAGTCTGGCAGGTGGTATTTCTTCGCCGGAAACGTCGCAGATACCGTATGTATTTTCATCAATTTTCTGCAGTGCGCGGTCAATATGCCTAAGAATAGTATATTCTTTACTGGTCAATTCCAGGTTGATTGTGCGGTCAAAGTCATCTGTCCCCTGGTCGGCTTGGTGTTGCGAGTAGCCGGTAGCTTCATCTGGGGTTTTAACTTCAGCGGCAGAACCTTGAAGGGTTTTGGTTAGCTGTGCGCGTAAAAGCAAAAGTTTATTTTTGAATTCAGCGATTTCGCTCTTTTTTAGAGCCATTGTTGCCTCCAGGCTTATATTGTTCTCAAATGGTTCTAGATAATATTTATATTATATATAAAACCAATTAATTTAGTTATCAATTAAAACAGGCTCTTCTTCGCCATCTTTTGCGGGCAGAGCTTCAATAAGGTTTCTTAATTGATCGATCTTTTTAAAACGGCGGTAGACGCAGGCAAAACGAATGTATGCAACAGGGTCAAGTTCCTGCAGGTGTCGCATAACGATTTCCCCAAGTTCTTTCGTATCTATAGCTCTTTGGGGAGAGTCCATCAATTCACCGGTAATCTTATCTGTAAGGATAACCACTTTATCATGGCTGACAGTAGTATGATTACAAGCTGCGGCGATGCCATTCAGAAGTTTGTGTTTTTGAAAATCTTCATAGCGTCCATCACGTTTATGGACTTGAAGAGCAAGCTCGACAGTTTCAAATGTTGTAAAGCGTTTATTGCATTTTTGGCATTCACGGCGGCGGCGTATAGCATTGTGCTCGGCAGCTTCACGGGAGTCGGTGACTTTCAATTCGTCATGTTGGCAGAATGGGCAGCGCATTGAAGTTTGTTAAACACTCTAATAATAAGGAATCGCTAAAATGAAGGATTGGGAGTTTTTTTGTCACGCGAAATGATCTTGCATTCCTAGAGAAGTTTATAAAATACGAATCAGGCAAAGCGAGCGGGTTACAAAAAAATGATTTTCCAAGCTGCCTAAAATGTTTTAGCAAATATCTTATCTACTTGAACTGAATATTTGACCTTTAGAAAAACCTAAATGCAACTATCCTATTTTAATTATGATATTAATTTTATGGTGTATGAAAATGTCAAAACTGAGATAATTTGCTTATTTAAGTTTATATACCTATTAATAAGTAAATAATGTTTATACGGTAACCTTTCATGACCTCTCCAGTCTCCCGTTATCCTACGACTACTAGACCAGGATATAGAGCGCGCCCCTCCCCCCAAGAAGACAAAGAGGAGTTAGCAAAGGCAATTCTTCCTTTATCCCAATGGCTTGCGTCCCATCCCTTCCATGCTTGGACTTTTGCAAGTATTAATAGTGTGGCAATTTATAAAACTACAATTACTACGAATGAAAATAGAAATCTCTTATTATCCGATTTTAATAGCTGGCTAAAAACACCCTTGCTTTTCGGGGCTCCTCCTTTTACTGATATAACACTCGAAGATCTATTAAATGAACTAAAAGAGTGGAATCCTAAAGCCTATTTTACCGGAGAAGACTCCTTAAAAATATTAGGATTAGATTTTTGTAAATCCGTTCTCAGCATATGGGGTGTTCCGCAGCCTTTAATCAATGAAGCTTTGACTAATCAGACATTTTATAAATTGCTCCGGCGCCCGCCACCCAACGAATGCCTAACACTTTTGATTGAAGTGGATAAATTGCCGCCCCAAGATAGACTTCGCATCAAAAATACTAGTCCTTGGAGCGAAATTAATCTAGAAGGAGAATGTTTCCTTTCCACACAAGTCAATGATCCCCTGCATAGCTTCAAACTTTACGTAGTCATTAAAACCAAACAGGAGGCATTCGGCGAATTGCGCTTGCCTGTGTTTGACAATAGCGCTACTGATCCACTCAATTTGAAAGGGTGCAAACTCATTCATCCTTTCGGCTATTCTGCTCTTTTCCTACGGACCTTAAGTATCTCTGCCTCAGCCCCACATGAAAAAGTAATTAAAAAAGGTTGGGCGGTAGAAATCGAGAACTCATTACGTTCTGCTAAAAGCGTCGGGAAATTAATTCCTAATGACATGGTTGTTAAAGGAGAACTTTCAGAGGCGATTTCCTATGTGTTGGCTTTAAAACAGCATGATCCCATTGCAGCTTTTGCCTTCATTCTACAAATATGTTTGATCCTGAATGAAGTATTGCTTCCTTATAAATTGAAACTTATTTGGATAGAACTGTTCCAATTGATCCCACCCCTGCACATAAATAGTTCAAGCATTCTTTCTGATCTTTACATACTACTTAAAGGCCCTCACGTCATCCACTTTATCGAAGCGATTTCCTGGATCGAGTTGGCACTTATTTGCGCTCATGCAATGGGCTCTGATGATGTTCTGGAAGAAGTAGAGAATGACGGTGCATTTAGAATATGCTGTCATAAAGATCTGTGGCTTTCTTTTCCGAATCCGCGCAAAGAATGGAACTGCATAAATTTCCTTAGAAAAGATGAAGTTATCCTAGAAATCATCCCGCGCTTAGTCGGAAAGATCAGTGATCTGAACCGATTTCCTTCCACAATGCACGTTCGCCCTTTGCCTTCAGAAATTTCAACCACCATCCATTATGAAGCCATTGAGCTCTTAGAAAGTCCCGATGTAGCATTTATCCATTTAGGATATTGCCTCATCCGTTATTGCGGGATATTACAAAACGTAAACCAGGCTGAAACAGATCTCTACTGTATGCGGATACAACCTAGATTTCCTGCGCAACTCGAAGACCCTTCACGCATTAAAGCGATGATGGAGTTCATTTCTCCTGATAGCACTGATCTAAGTTCGGAAGAAATGTTTCCCGGTGCCCTGCCTGAAGAGGTTGAAGCTCAGGTAGAAGTCCCCATTATGGAGATCCCTACAACTATTTGGAAAAGAGGGACTGAACCTGCGGAACCACCCAAACTTGTTGTTGTCCGCACGGAAAAACACGTGGAAGGCTGGTTTTTAATGGGAATACAGCTGGACCCCGTCGCAGATGCTCAGACAATAGAAAGTCTGAAATCAAGACAGGCCCTACAAAAATCTTCAGCGCAAGCCTCTAAACCTTCAGAAGCTGAAATTGAAAGAACACAAATCTCGATGATAAGGTGGAAGTTAAGTTTACCCCTTTTGGCGTTTGAAGAAGTTAAAGAATGTGCAAAATACCTTTTATTGCTGTTAAAAAAGGGACCACTTGAAAAATCTCCAAACTCTGTCCTTTTTCTGATTTTGAAATGCTTCTCCATGTATCCGGATAAGACAAGTGCCTTAGTCGCCTATGTGTCAGAAGAACTTCTGGTTGTGTTCTCCAAGAAAATTCCTTCCACACCTGAACAAAATGGAGAGGTTGAAAGCTTCATCAAGAAAATCACCCCTGCGATGGTAGATGCCCTAGGTGGAAGAGCCCCTGCTTGGGTAAAGGTAACGGAAAAGTTAGCAATATTTCCGTTTGCATACAGTGAATGTTCTCAAGAAGCGCTCATGAAATTGATCCGAAGCCTTGTCATGATGCCAGATGTAAGTGTAGAGGCTGAACGCAGGATTAAGCTCCTTATTCCTTTTATTACCTCTTTACAAGACAAAGCCTATATTTACTCCTCAATACTCGCTAAACTTAGCTTGAAGAAGTCTCATGCTACTCTTACTATTTATTGCATCGAAAAATGGATCGAGTGCAAGCCTAAGGTCAGTGAAAATAACACTTGCACACTGAGAAATCGCATGATGAAGCTTATTGAAGCCTATCCTGATGATGCAGTATGGCTGAAATTATGGACGCAGGTATTGGAAAAAGGCTTTATTTCTTTTGAAGATTGGAGAAAGCCCATAGAGAGCATTTGCAATGCACGTTTACAAAAGAAAGAATTCGATAAAGTTGTCGTTTTTCTTTCCACAGAAGGATTATTAGGTAAAGAAGGCTACAAATTCATCAAGACCCTTTTTAAAAATAACATTAAGAGAAAAGGTAAAAGCAGATCTGAAGAAGAGCTGCGTTATCTTTGGTTTTTATATTCCAATTGCAAAAGCGTTTCATCTACTGACATAAATACATTTTTTGAAATATTTTTCTCTTCGAACGACGATGCTTTAATACGCAATGCTTGCCAAACGCTAAATATGCAAGACCTTCCGGGTATTGTCCGCTTTAGTAGCCAATGGATTGTGATCTGGAAGAGGTTCAACCAAGAGAAAAAATGGATCCTATCTGAGGAGTATAGCAGGCTAGCTGCAGACAATGAATGGCTAGATGCTCTATTAAAACATAAAGAATGTAAATCCATTGCAAAATCGATTTTTTTCGAGTTGCTAATTACTTGCAAAGCAGATGAATTAGATCATGTATGGAATTTCTACAAAAAAATCTCTAAAGAAATCTCCGTTAAAAATGATGCCCTCATCTACGAAAATCTGGTGAAGCTAATTATTGCTGTTTCTAAGGAGGCTTCAAACAAAATAACATCGGAACATTTGAAAGTATGCAAGGACTTATTGATCACAGGCAGCGCAACAAAAAAACAACCCTGGCCTGGACTCATCATAAATGTTGTCGATATGTTGATCGATTTAAAACATCTTGCAGACCATATTTATGAGCTTGAGAACATCATTTACAACTATGTAATTTTAGGCGCTGGAGAATGTGGAACAAGGCACCCTGGTTACATGCTGATTGAAAAGCTGATAAAGACCGGTGATGAGCCTGTTCTAGTTGTATGCAGAGGTTGTATATTCAAGTTATTGAGTGAGCCAAAACCTTTTAAAGAAGTCTGGTTCTATTCATTCCTTAGCTTACTCAAAAAATGGACTAAGGCATCTTCTCTGGAATCATTGACGATGTTTCTGAATGCCGTCAGGAACTTCTCTGGGGAAATCTATGATACTACTTTTTTCATTGTGGCAAAAGCCATATTTGTAAGTTTGAACAAACAAATTATAATGCTTCCTATTGATCACCAGGCCATACCTAGCAATTTTAAAAATGCTGAAGATCTTTTCAGAAATTGCTGCGACAGAAGACAATTCCGATCTAAAGATAGAGGAATATTTAATCAAAATTTTACCTTAACGCTCCTTTACTACTATTACCTTTGCATAGGGCTAAAGCTTAAAGGTTTTAAATTTCCTACTTCTCCTTTCATCAATATAGATAAACTCCTGCTCATCTATGTCAAAGATGCAGTAACCAACCCGAGTATCATCAAAAATTTTGGTAAGTTTATTAAATTCCTTTTGGAAAACAACAAAACTGGAAAATCGTATGTAGAAATGGCCAAAACTCTTCACCAATTCATCAGAAACCATTTCGTATTTTTCACGGTTACTCAACAAAAAGAATATTTTACCCTCATAACAAACCTTTTGCTCAATCACAATATTCCTCACCTCGACTTGTGTTTTACTTTTCAAGATAACTTTGGCGAACTTGTTTATAACTCAAAATTCAGCTGCCTATTAAAAGGAAAAAACACACGTTCTATAAAAGGTTCCGTTGAGTTCAGCAGTATGGCTTATACAGGACTCCTCCTATTAGGATTAGATACTTCAAAGCATATTGACTGCAAAACTGAACAATATATTCGAGACGGAATTTTTGAAGCAGCCTCTGAATTGATAGAGCGTATAAGAACGCATACTGCAAATGAAAAAGAAAGAATTAGTTGTTTAATGTGTCTGTGTATTCTCCTTGATATTAATAAAAGATGGATCGAACCAAGCTTCACTTATGATGGAAAAAGCTTACTGTCTATCATTGACTCCATCGTGGAAATTTTCCCGCTTTTATCCCTCGTCTCTCTGACGACAGGAATAAGAAAAAACCGTTGCTGTATTAAAGCCCTCATGGAATTAACTAAATTTGAGTTAAGTTGGCCGGAACCTTTTGGATCCAATTTACGCGCTCACGAATTTATTTTTGCACAACGCTATACAAATCTCCTGAAATCGAATTTATTGAAACCCATCCCCATCAATCTATTAAGGGATGGTATTTACGAAATATTATCCCAAATTGATTACTGGCAGAGTTTTTCAAATAAATATTGGACAAATAAAGAACTCACTGTTCAAGCAAAAATCTGCAGTGAACTTTATGAAGTACTTACCTCTTTCCCTGATCTAGAGAAAGACGTAGATTGGTACGATAACACCTTAAAATTGATCGCTTCTGCTCATACTTACCTCGGAATATTAAACTCTAGAACACTCGACAAAGATTGTGCTGAACTGATTTCTAGCTTCCAGAATATCCTATCGACTGCTAATACTATAAAATATAATGATCCTTATGATAGCAACACTGATGAATATTCTGATGAGTAAAATATGCCCAGAGAAAATGAAAACCTCCAAGAACTCGAAGAAACAATAAAAAATTTAGTAATATCTTATGGAGGTAAGGACGGCCAGCTAGACTCTGACTTAGTCGGCCAAATGATATTCACTAGCCTTAAGCTTCTGGATGGTCACGATACCTCGCAAATTAAGCTGATGACCCGCGCACTCAAAGAAATGAGGCACGCTTTCCATATATTCAATGGCTATCCCCACGTACGGAAAATCAGCATCTTCGGTTCTGCCAGGACCCCCTCCAACCACCCCGACTACACCGCAGCAAAAGCCTTTAGCCAAGCAATGGCCGAGATGGGGTGGATGTGCATCACAGGCGGGGCTCACGGTATCATGAAAGCCGGGTTGGAAGGACAGCATAGCGACTCCCGCTTTGGCTTATCTATACGGCTTCCCTTTGAAAGCACTGTCAATGAACTATTGGAAGGCGATAGAAAAGCAATCATGTTCCGCTATTTCTTTACGCGTAAATTAATGTTCATGAGCCACTCCGATGCATTAGCCGCCTTTCCCGGCGGCGTCGGTACTATGGACGAATTATTCGAAGCCCTTACCCTGATGCAGACCGGTAAGGGAGCAATTATTCCCGTCATACTAATGGAAGGGTTAGATGGCGGATATTGGCAAGCTTGGCGCGAATTTGTAGAAAAAGGAATGCTTGCCCAAAAAATGATCGATCCTGCCGACCTGCACTTCTTCTATCACGCTTCTTGTATTGAAGATGCTGTGCAGCATCTTAACGCGTTCTATAAAAGATACCATTCGAGTAGATATGTCGGAGACTTACTTGTCATTAGGCTGCGGGAGACTTTGAGCGAAGAGAAGCTTGACCAGCTTAATCAACAATTCGCGGGAATTGTGGCAAGCGGTAAGATTGAACAGTGTCCGCCATTGCCCGAAGAGGACGAATTTTTAGGTCTGCCGAGGCTGGTATTCCATCATACGCGGCGGAAGTTCGGACTTGTGCGTGCGCTGATCGACGCCATCAACAGCTAAATGAAGGCACGGCGTTGTGGATTGTGGTGGTCTGTGTAGCGTTTCTCTGGCAAGAAGCTTCTCTGCGATCTCTGCGTCTTTGCGTTCAAAAAACACTTCACAAACATTGCTACAGACAGCTTCTTGCCAGGCGGAGCTTCTCTGCGATCTCTGCGTCTTTGCGTTCAAAAAACACTTCACA
The DNA here is from genome assembly GCA_041671045.1 of Parachlamydiales bacterium. Taxonomy (NCBI): domain Bacteria; kingdom Pseudomonadati; phylum Chlamydiota; class Chlamydiia; order Parachlamydiales; species Parachlamydiales bacterium. Next base: position 333,651 of record JBAZCF010000002.1, on the reverse strand, counting down.
AACGGTGCTAAAGACAGCTTCTTGCCAGGCGGAGCTTCTCTGCATTCTTTGCATTTTGCCATGCTTATCCTGAAAGTCGCGCAAATAATGCCTCTTGAAGCTGCTTACGCATAACCACTAGCTCGTCGGCACTTCTACCCTCAGCCAGCGGAAAGCTGGTATTGCTGATAGCCTCCACCAGGACGGCACGCACCTCTTCACGGAACAGTTTATTCAACAGATCAACTTCCGGTACATTAAAGCAGATGGTTCCATGATGCAGAAATCCTTCTTTTGTACGTCTTTGCGCCGCTCCCCCTACTTTTTTGCCGTCGATGACGACATCATACTGTGTGGGGTGTGCCATACAAAAATGCTGTCTAGCTTGCTGAAGGGGCTCTTTAGCATTAACAAGAAGCTGCAAGTGACTTATAGAGAAACAATCTTCCACAGCTTGAACCACAGCTTGGTTGATATAAGCATAATTGTCCAATGTACAGCAGGAGAAGTGTGGATCGCAGGCTGGAACAAAAACCGAGAATGCCATATCGCCGATGTGGATGGTTAGTCCGCCACCGGTAGGGCGTTTGGCCAGATCAAACTGCATTTCACTGAGTAGGGCAAGATTAAGCCATTGGGCTGGATTGGAGAAATAACCGAAGGTTATGGAAGGGTTTTTCCAGTCGTAAAGGCGAAGAAGAGGTTTGGAACGTTGGGATAATCCGTCCAAAAGTGCTTTATCAAGCGCCATGTTTTCCGCCGCCGTGAGAATTCCCGAGTCGAGCAGATCCCATGACGCCATCAAATCACCTATAGATTACAGGATTATTTTTTTCATTCAGCCTGTCACCAGGATTATATCCTGCTTGCCGATAGCTATGTGTATGCGGGTCGTTTTGTTGTACGACATATACGCTGCGGTCGCGGCAATAGACGACGGCGAGATAGAGCGCACCGGTATAGCCTTGTAGATGCTGCAGAGGTAGCATATAATTATTGGAAACAACTAGTAAGCTACCGGGAGTCGAAGGCCAGCCTGGTATAGGATTTGCAGGGGCTTCCAGACAAAAAATGATACCGCCCAGTACACCTTGGATGCTTCCCATCTTTTCCAGAGTTTGCTCCGTCTCAATATACTTGGAATAATGCAGGGGTTCTGCTCCGGAGAAGGAGGCATAGCGTGCAGCGGGAAGGACTAGGTCGTACCCTAAGCGGATGGGGCGTTCATCCATCAGCTCGTAAAGGATTTCGCCAATCTGGTTGTTGGCTATCGCTTTCTTCACTTCATTCTGGCTGCGCCAGATATCATGTCCAGCGGTGAATAACTGCTGGGCTGTACATTTATCTAGACGGGATTCCTCTGTATTTAACCTTAAGGCAAGGGTCTTTTTTACCCCGGATTTAAGAATTTCGAATGATTTCTCATTCAAGAGTCCGTCCAATTCGATGTATTGGTTATGTTTAAAAAAACTTTTTTGTTCTGGTGCTACAGCAAATTTCATTATTATTTTATTTGAAAGATAGATATAAGTTATTGGTTTGATAGAATAACGAAATACATTATTTAAAACAATTTAGAAAACAGTGAACTTAGGTGATGTCTACGAACTTAGAACAAATTGTCCAGGTAGAGGCTATTGAAAAGCAGTTAGGCTATTCTTTCCACGAGAAGAAGCTGATCGCTAGCGCCTTCATCCACTGTTCATATATTAATGAACATCGGACCGTCACCGTAAATAATGAAAGGCTGGAATTCCTCGGCGATTCAGTTTTGGGAATCCTTATTGCCGACGATCTTTACAACCGTTTCCCTGAAAAAACTGAGGGCGAACTCTCCACTCTACGCGCCAAGCTAATTGAAGCAAGCTCTTGCGCTATCTATGTAGAGAAATTAGGCGTCGAAAAATACCTGCTTCTAGGTAAAGGTGAAAAACTAAATCAAGGCCGCGGACGTCAGTCGATTTTAGCTGATCTTTTTGAAGCGATCATAGGGGCTATCTACCTAGATGGCGGCATCGCAGCAGCAAAAGACTTTCTGTGGGATAGATTCCGCGATACCATCCAAGAATTGATCGATAGTCCTGAAGAAAACTGGAAAGCAATCTTCCAAGATCTTTGCCAGAAAAAATACCAAATGACACCTGTCTATTCTATACTCCAAACGCACGGACCTGAACACAACAAGAATTTCGTAGCCGAAGTCCTGGTCAACGGCGTTTCCTGGGGACAAGGCACCGGCCTTTCAAAAAAGGAAGCGCAACGTAATGCCGCCTTGGATGCTATCAACAAACATTTTTCCGATAGGTAGATAAATGGCGGTAAAGCAGAAAAACGTATGGTCTTGTAATGAATGCGGCCATCAGGCTCCGCGCTGGCTCGGGCAATGCCCGCAATGCAGTCTATGGAATACTCTGCATGAGGAAACTATTGCTGCCCCACTTTCACGTCGTTTTGAAGGCCAATCCAATACTCCCAGCAAACCGGTCAGGCTAAAGGAAGTCAACACCCAGGCTATTCCGCGCATGTCAACGACGTTAGCTGAAGTGGACCGTCTCCTAGGCGGAGGACTTGTCCCCGGTGCGCTAACGCTTGTAGGCGGCGATCCCGGCATCGGCAAATCTACCCTTATGCTGCAGCTAGCGCAAGCGATGGCGAAGCAAGGCCAGCTTGTCCTTTACGTCTGCGGCGAGGAATCGGTAGAGCAAACATCCCTCCGCGCTAAAAGGTTAGGCGTCGATAGCGACAACTTATTTTTGCTCAATGAAACACACTTTAGCGCCATCAAAGCGCATATCGACACCCTCTCCCCTACTGTTGTTATCATCGATTCTATTCAGATAGTTTATAAGAGCGAGCTTACCTCGGCACCCGGTTCTGTTGCACAGGTGAGGGAAACGGCAGCGGAATTCATGCACCTTTCTAAAGGGCGCAATATTGCTATCTTCCTTATAGGACACGTTACCAAAACAGGTGAGATCGCGGGACCAAGGGTTTTAGAACACCTTGTAGATACCGTCCTCTATTTTGAAGGCGACAGACAGCATAATTTCCGCATTGTCAGGGCTGTAAAAAACCGCTTTGGACCCACCGACGATGTTGCCGTCTTCCAGATGGGCGAATGTGGACTGACTGAGGTGAATAATCCTTCGCAACTATTTCTAGAAGAGCGTTCAAAAGGGTTGATCGGCTCCGCTGTCATCCCTACGTTGGAAGGCTCGCGCGCGCTGCTGATAGAGGCGCAAGCCCTAGTTACGGACACAGTCTTCAGCACACCTTCACGCCGCTGCACAGGCGTAGACCAAAACCGGTTGGCGCTGCTGCTAGCTGTTCTAGAAAAAAGACTGCGCTATCAAATGTTCAAATTCGATGTCTTTGTTTCTATTGCCGGCGGCCTGAAAATCCAAGACCCTGCTTTAGATTTGGGTTTGCTAGCTGCTATCGCCTCTTCACTGCGAAACCACCCTATCAGTCCTGAAACAGCTGTCATCGGCGAAGTAGGGCTAGGGGGTGAAATCCGTTCCGTTCCCCGCATCGAAAGCAGGCTTAAAGAGTGCATCCATATGGGTTTCCGTCGTATCATCCTACCTAAACGCAGCTTGAAGGGCGTGTCAAAAGAGCTTCAATCTCAAATCCAATGTGTCGGCGTCGAGATGGCCGAGGAAGCAGTCCATGCCGTCGTCGGTTAATGGAGTTATAGAAGTGTTGTAAAGAGAATTTACAAATAAGTCCTTCATTACAATCGATGACAACCAATTCATCCTTAAACAGTTACGGTTACAATTCGATAGTTGCTTCGAAGGCTACTGCCGAGGGAATATCATTACATCGGCCCTATCACGGAAAATAAATTGACTGCCTTCTTCAGTGAAAGTTGCTTGCAGTATTCTTCTTTATAGGACACAATCAAGTCAATATTCACTCATTAAGGGGTTAGCTATGACTCAACAAGAACTACTAGCAAAAAAATTCCAACTACCTGACCTTCCTTATGATTTCGGCGATTTAGAACCGACTATCAGCGCTGAAATCATGATGCTTCACTATACAAAGCACCATAATGCCTATGTTACAAACTTGAATAAAGCGTTGGAACAGTATGCCGAAGCTGAATTAAAAGAAGACCTCGCAGCGATGATCGCTCTGCAACAAGCCATCCGCTTTAACGGTGGCGGTCATATCAACCACTCTATTTTCTGGACTAACCTTGCACCAGTAAGCAAAGGCGGCGGCACTCCACCTAAAGGCCCCTTAGCTGATATCATCAATACGCAATATGGTAGCCTGCAAAAATTCATCGAAGAATTCAGCACAAAAACCGGTGCCGTACAAGGTTCAGGTTGGGGCTGGCTCGGCTACGATAAGAATTCCAAAAGGCTGCTCATCACTACCTGTGCCAACCAAGACCCATTAAGCACCCAGGGCTTCACACCTCTGCTTGGCATCGACGTCTGGGAACATGCTTACTATCTACAGTATAAAAATGCACGTCCTGATTACCTTAAAGCTATCTGGAATGTCGTCAACTGGGCGAATGTCTCTGAACGCTACAATAAAGCAATCGGTTAATAATAACCGTCGCTAAATAGAGTTATCGCCAGAATAAACCTTGTCCCGGTATAGAACTGCGGTGATTTGTCACCACTTTCATAGCCCTCGACTTGTCGAGGGCGTCTTACGCAATGTTTTAAAAAGAACATTTTGTCCCATACTAGGGAACGTTTTGCTTCGCAAAATCGAATTATCGCCATTTCCTTTTTTAACCCTTAATTATTAAAAAACAATTAATTAAACATTAAGATAACGTTTAATTTAAACTTTAATCAAAGTAGTTGAAAATTAAATATAAAATAAAACAATAATATAATTAGAATTATATTAATTTATTGCATGGAGGCAATAATGACTGAAGCTTCAGGCTCTCTTCATCGTTCGTTATCCGAGGGGCATTTAGCTGCATACTCGAATCCTCCCGCGAAAACTGCATCATTAACACCTCCTATGCAAAGAGCTAGTACCGTATCAAAATCTGTTTTTCAGAATGCTGCTCCCCTCACCTCTTCCACTGCAACTCTTAGTGCTACTCCACCCCAAACTCCCATCGCTCCCAAAGGTTCTACTCACCCCTATGTAGTTGATCTATGGTCTTCTTCCCCCGAGGACTTAAACCATGCAAGCGAAGAAATAATTGACCAATTAGCTCAAGGCGTCCCCCTCTCAGAAGTTTCTGTCGCTCCTCCCTTTTCACATCCGGAGAGTCAGTCTGCAAATCAACCAACGGTTATGACAGAATATGAGGATGATTCCCCTTTTGAGGATATCCCCTTAAATCCCCCCCCCACAAGCGCTAATCCTGATCCTCATGCTGCACAAATCAATCCAGCTGTAGCACCGCAGATCAATCCAGCTGCAGCACCACAGAATCCGCCTGCGGTGACTAAACCACAGAACCAGCCTCCCGGTCAGCGTGCAGTAAAAAATAAAACTTGGGCATTAGAAAAATTCCTCACTTATAAAAAAGCGTGCCTCATTGGCGGCATCTTTCTTGGTGTACTACAGGCCGTTTTTTTTCTCGGCGTAGGCGGCGCCCTCGTCGGCCTTGGGGCTTCCATTACCGGCGCTACTCATGGTTTTGGAGCCATAATCGGCGTTCCCTTAGCAATGTTAGGGATCATGGTTGCCGGCGCAGGTGTCTATGGTGGAATTACAAAAGGGGTCGACTCTGTCCGCAAATATCAAGGAAAAGAGACCTATACTGCTCAAGTTAAGCGCGAAAAAGCAGAAAAAAGAAAAATCAACGCGCAAGCTAAATACGATAAGAAACAAGGATTGCTAGCCGCTGCTGCTGCAAAAGCGGCTCAAGCACAGCCTGCGAATGCTACTCAGCCTGCTAATCCGGCTGCTGCAGGAGCTCCCGCAGGTTCGTCGGCACCTCAACAGGCGGTTCCTCCAGGACCAAACACACCTATCAGGCATGGACCTCCTCCCCCATCATCCCCATTACCTGCGCTGCCTACAGGACCACATTCACCCGTTAGAACCGGACCTCCTCCCCCATCATCCCCATTACCTGCGCTACCTACAGGACCACATTCACCCGTTAGAACCGGACCTCCCGTCCCGCCATTAAACTTAGAGACGATAATTTCTGGAGTTAAGGATGAAGATGACACCGATAGTACCCCGCTCATTTCCCCTAGACAAGACCACGGAAGGCGGCTCTCTGGAGATCTAACAGCGGAAGATAACACCTCTAAGTTACCCTTTAGCGAGGCTTTAGCAGCTGTCATCAGCAAGGAATATGAGGAGGTTGAGCGGAAAGAACAGGAAAGACAAAACACACTGATACAAGAAGAAATTAGACAGCATCAGGCTGAGTTTCCGCCCAATACAAGTGGCGGGAATACAACTACGTCCTAGGTATGTCTTGAACAACGCACTGAGTAAAAAGGAATTTTCCTATGCTAGATGCAGTATCGTTACAGACAGCCATCTCCACGGGGAATATTGACGGTAAACCCTTTGAAGTACTGATTAAGGATAAGGAATTTTTATCCTCTAAAAATCTCTACAACGTGGCGACCGAAGTCTATAAAGATGCCCTAGCTAATTTAAGAAAAGAGGGTGACGAATCTTCTAAAAATGCCACTCTAAGCAGACTCTATAGAGCTTATATCGTTTTGCAGGAAGCAAAAGATCCTGACTCTCCTATGCAAACACAAAGAAGCAAAATTCGCGCCTTTATCTCTCCAACTTTGCGACAGCATCAAAGCCGTATTAAAGAAGCGGAAAAAACTTTCGCAATGCACTTCCAAAATTACCTGGAAGCCAGAAATGGCCTCCATATTGAAACACCCCTAGATAAAAAGCTTATCCACCATGTGGATTCCATAGAGCTTGCATTGGGGGGACTTGGTATAGCTAGCAAAGAATGGAAGGGATTGAAAGAAGCGCTTGCTATAGGGAACACTAAAGAAGCTATTTACTTGTGGAACAATATTGTCGCCCTAGTACGTGATGCGTCGCCTCCACATTTAAACCTAACCACGGGAACCGCCGTTGAAGAGCTTTTATTAGGCACCAAACCGCTGAGCGCTTTCCTTAAACAGGATACAAATGAAGTAAGAAACGATGTCCTAAAGAATTTCGAATCATTAGAAAACCGGGCGAATTCAAATCCAAAATCCCAAGGATTATGGGACAATGTTAAAGCTGCTTTAATTAAAAACGATAATAAAGCACTGGAAAAAAATATCTATCTATATTTTAGTATCCCCGATGAAAGGATTAAACAACCCGCTCAGCAGAAAGAACCCCTTCCACAAGCCTTTATTGTGCAGGAAACGAATATAAACGAGCCTTCTCCTCGAAACTCATTAAATGCTGAAAATGAAAGTGTTGCGAGCCAAAATGAATTCAGAAGCATCCCCAACTACAATGCAACAGAAGTAAGATTTAATGAGGATTTATTTTCCGCATTGCAAACAGCCCCTTCATACAAAGCATTACACCGCCTGTTAATGCAAAGCCCTGATTTAAAAAAACTTTGCGAGAGATTACAGATTCCACTCGAAGCTGATAATCTTCAAGCTAAAGCTAAAGCTGCAGAAGAAGTTATTCTCACTTGGCTGCTGAATGTATCCTCAAGATTCTTCGAAAATAATGGCATTGCTGAGAGCACTAAATTTGTTAAGGCTGTTATCTCCAATCCTTTGCTTCTTGAACCCCTTTTTCAATTACTTGCGAATGGTAGCCACGTTTTTAATGGTCTTTCAGATACCCTCACTATCCTGGAGAAAAACAAAAGCACAAAACCACCTAAGCCTCAGCACTTTTTAGAAAAAATACAAGATCAATATATCCCAAAAGCTGACGTGTCTTCCAGTAGGTATACTCCCCCCGCTCCTACAACAACCGTCAGTACATCAAAATCAGATAGTGCCTCGGATCTTTCGGATTCATCGTTATTCATCAATGACGAATATGACAGCTATGAACCCTCCTCAGCTATATTCAAATCCTCTTCAAACGAATTACCCCTTCCTGATGTGACGGTGAATGAGAAAATACAAAAAGACATACATGAGCTTTCATTACTGACAAACGTAAAGCAAAGATCCATTACTCAAAAAGCAAATAAAGACGTCGTAGCAAAATACCAAACAGATATTGATCTTAAAAAAATGATAATATTCCAAAATCTACTCTCTTTAAGTGAGAAAGAAATCAGACAAATAGATCCCAAAATTTTAGTTCAACTACAAGCGATCGATCCAAAACTATTTAGTCAATTGGATAAGATATTTATTACAATATATCCATTTCACGAATTGTTTAAGCTGGAACTAGACTTCGTTAAAAGTCTATCCCCGGATAAACGCTTCATCATGATGCAGCGTATTAAAGACGACCCTTTAGGTAAAGATACTATTGTGGATTTTAAACGGCTTTTTTTCAGTGGAATTCTTGTGACTTTACCTCCTGAATTCCTTTCTACACTTACCAAGGAAGACTGGGCCTACACCAATGAACTCATCTATTTAAATAGCCCTTCAAAAATACAGGATCTCAGTTTTAACTTAGACCAATTAGCAAAAATTCCGTTGCAAAACTTACCTGATAAATATCTTTTCCAATTGGAAAAACAGCTTAGCGAGACAACGCCCCCACCTAAAGAGCTATTAGGTCAAATGGCGGAAGAAATCGTACGCAGAAAAAGCGACAACCTCGGTACTATGACGCCTGAACAATTAGCGGCTATTCCCTTAGATAACCTCTCCTTAGGGACCCTGCTTAAACTTGAGACAGTTTTAAGCGCACTACCTACTCCTCCCCAAGAGCAAATTGCGGCAGTGCTGCATAAGATTATGGATAGGACAATAAATCAGCTTGGTGCTATGTTACCCCGGGCAGCTTACGTGTTAATCTTCCGCCTCCTTAATATTTATACCCGCACGATTGAGATTGATAGATCGACCGACCCTTCACTTGAAAATAAGCTTAAAGAAAGCATAAAAGAATTCAAATCTTTCCAGAATTTAGATCTCAAACCCAACGAAGAAGAAGTGATCAAACCACTTTATTCTAATTTAAATACTATTATTAATTCTCTCTACGGCAAATTCCCCGATTCAGATTTTGCTCCTCTCACCTTACTTCTTCGAACTTTAGATCCTACAGCTAGAAAAAAAGCCGAGTAATCATCTAATGGCGCTGTTTGGCATTAAATTTGCACTAAATTGACCAGATCAATGTAGGAAAAATACCATGAGCATAGACGCCACTTCCTTAAGAGCACAGATAGACACTACAGATTTAGGCACTCTTATTAAAGATGGGAGTTTTATTTCTACTCCGGGTGTTTACGAAGCTGCCATAGGAGCATTCAAAGATGCACAAGGAATGCTCAATTCGAAAAGCTCACTGGCTCGAAACGCCGGAGTCACTCTGCTGCTTAAAGCGTATACAATCTTAAAAAACACCAAAGATCCTAACTCCCCTTTACAGAAGGAAAGAAGTTCCGTTAGGGAATTTTTTTCCTACAGCTTAAGGCAACATAATAACCGAATTCAACAAGCAGAAAGAGTTTTTGTCCAAAATTTCTCACCCTTTTTGCAGGCAAGGCAAGCTCTTCACCTAGAAAACACCTCCATAGAGCATAAGCTTAACAACCATTCTGATAATATCGAACTCGTATTAAACGAATTCCAAGTGGGTAAAGAAGAGTGGCAGGAATTAAAAGACGCAGTGACCCACGGCAGCGACAGAAAGGCTAAACAACTGTGGAATAGTATCGTTTCGCAAGTGAGGGCACAAGCAGGTCCCCAGACTTTACCTAATACGCGCGCCGCAGAGAATTTTCTTTTAGGGACCCTTCCTTTCGAAGGCATAATAAAGGGAGATGACCCATTCACAAACAGGTTAAGAGAACATGCTTCAGGCCTTCAAAGTTTTGCAAATAGTGATCTTACTAAATTAAAAGCATGGAATAAAGTGACCGCAGCCTATGTTAAAGGAGATCATGCTACCTTTGAAAAAGAACTCAGCGCTTTTACCAAAACTACAGGAATTCCTTTCGTCGGTGCATATATTTTTAAGGGCATTCCTATTCCACAACAGCCGCCACCTAGCCAAGAAAAATTGGAAGACTCCAGCTCATCCTCCTCTTTCACTCATCCCCCCCAAGAAGAAATAGCTCCACCTCCCACACCTCCAAGAAAGCGTAATGGAAGTAAACCTGCACTCTCGAAGAAGAGGCATTCTCTTTCATCCATACAGCTCGGGGACGATAAATCCACACGTATTCATAATAGACGCTCCGCCCACTTTGAGCCTGTAAATATAGAGTCTAACCCGACCACATTTTTTGATCCTCGTAAATTTCTATCCTCAAGGTCTTCCGATAATGAATACAAAACCTCTGAGGATACTGAATCTCCTTCAGATGTAGAAAACACACTATTTCAATCCTTAGAATATGACGATGATATCTTAAAAAGACTCTCAGATCCTATACCAGAACTTGATGAAAGGGATATCTATGAAATACCTCCTGAAGAACTAATACAGAAACACCCTAATGCGTTTAAAACACTTAGCGACGGGGCTATCAATAAATTAACACCTAATCAAATATCATATCTCACGCCTAAACATCTTGAGGCTATCCCTCCAAGGCAACGCCTGCTGATGATGGAGCGCTTTAGAACTGATACACAGCTTATCGAGGAATTTAGAAAGCAAACATTCACTCGCATATTAACAACCTTGCCTCCTCAGGAACTTCAAAACATATCCAAAGATCAGTGGGCATTCTCTGCAAACTACCTATGGCAAATTAAATTTCACCCTCCTCTAACTTTCTCACGCGAACAGTTGTCAGCCCTCCCTTATGATAAATTGCCTTTACAGGCTCTCACGGGTTTAGTGGAACAAATGGGTAAAATGAAGCCTTTATCAATAAAATGGTTCCATGTTCTGATTGCTACTAACGATAAGCTAATTGAATCTTTGCCTGCTCAAACCCCTCAAGAATCTTATCAGGTATTGCTATCCATCCTGAACAATACTACAAATTCCTTTTTGGCCGGTATGCCGCATTTGGCCGGTATGCCGCAATTCCAAAAAAAGACAAATACTCAACTTCAGACGGCTCTTGAGAGGGCTAAACTTGATAAACTTGATCCTAAAATTTTCGAGGAAACGAAAGCGCAGTTTACTCCTCTTCTAGAACAGATTATCAAGCTTAGGAAATCCTTTAAAGATAGTCCTGAAATGACAAAAGAACTTTATTCCTTAGGAAATATTGTAAGAAAGACTTTCCCTTTGCCTGCTTTAGCGATTTTGAAGAAAAAACCTTTTATAGAGCGCAGGGAATCGGAAAGACTCAATACATAAAGAAATTTTAAAAATTATTTAAAAATTAAAATATGAGGTGTCTTATGGGCGCTATCAGTCAAACTCAAATGATAAATTTGCTAGAAGATGGCCAAATCAATGTGGGGGGAGCACCCATGAGTTTTGCGCAAGCCCTCCAAAATCCTACTATAAAAGGCAACAAAGCACTTTATGAAACTGCAAAAGCAGCCTTCAAAGATGCCAAAGCTCAGTTGAAAAAAGGTGACAACGATCAGGCGATGGAAGTTCTCGTCAGGGCCTACACCATCCTCACCTCAAAAAAACTGGATGCCGGCCCAGCAAAAGCAAAAGGCTTTTGGCAAAACATTCTAGGCACATCGGAACTCAAAGAGCATGCAAAAATGGTCAAGGAAAGTAAGGAACTGTTCGCCTCCCATTTTGACAGCTATTTGCGTGCTACCCATCAGCGTGTGGAAGATAAAAAAGTTGTTAAACAAGGCCACGGTGCAATAGCTGAGGCATACGACGATACTCACACAAAACTGTCCATGCTGCAAGATCTGGCAGGCAATACTGCCCGGATCGATACATACATCAAAGAATTTAATCCAGAAGCTCAAAAACTATGGCAAGAACTAAAACAACAGCTTGCTGAGAAGAAATTAAGCTCCAAACCTGGACAACACGCCGGTACCAAAACAAGCAATGCTTTGGATACCTGGAATAAGCTGCGTCCAAAACTAGCCCTCCCCAAAGGAAGAGACGATAATATTGCCACAACGTTTAAGGATGATGATCATTACGGAGGACTTACTGTAGACCAGAAAATCTCCGGATTCCTTAACGGAAACATCAATGTACGCGCTCTACTCGGAAAAGCGGATAATCCTACAATAGCTAAAACCCTAGCTCAGATGGATAACCTTAAAGAGGCTTGCAAAACCAAGCCCGCTCTAAAAGATGCCATTGTTAAACTTGAAGTTGCTCTTCTTCGACAAAATGTGGCGTCTATTGAAACCCTAGTAAAGAAAATCTCTAAAGAGTCCAACCATCCCGAGCTTGCTAACTTCATTTTAGGAGATGTAAATGCACAAGGTTTAAAAGCATTTTCGGACAAATTAGGTAGTATGAGGCCTAACGCTAGGGCATATGAAAGATCGAGAGAATTTTTAGCTGAAAAGAAAGATGTAAGAGCTGATAAAACCCACTCTCAAGAGTTGTTTGAAGCAGGGGCAAAAGCGCACATTAAAACGCCCTCTGCCCTCGGCATTGATGCACATACGGTAACCATAGGCAATAACAACAATGTGGTTTCCAGTGCACCTAAAAATGCAGATCAAGTGAAAGCATACTTCACCAACCTAGAAAACAATAACACACAGGTTATCGTGACTCTGCATGAAGACTATGAAAAGGGCATGGGTAATTTCCATCTCATTCCAGAAAATGTTGGAGACAAAATCAAGCATGGAAATGTGGAAATTACTTTGATAGGTAAAGGTACAGTACCTATCGAAAACACTTTACATGGGACTCACACCCTTACGACTTCTACTATTGAAGTAAAAAAAGATGGTGTGACAAGACAATATGACATTGTCAAAATCGACCATTGGGACAAAGAAAACACAGCTTTAGATCTCGTAGCATTAAGAAAACTTAGCGACACCGTACAGGATTTAAACCAGAATGGCAGACTTGCAGTCACAAGTAATGAAGGTACAGGACGAGCTGCAACCTTCCTATTATATCATGAATTAGCTCATGGAGATTCCAATTTGTCCCCTACGGAAGCATTTCTGCAATTCAGCCGTGTGCGCCCTGCTACAAGCGAAAAACAATTTGCTACGGTTGTGGGAGCTCTGCATGAAGAGAGGCTTGAAAGATTTCAGGGAGCAGGCAACACTTTACCTGCGGAAGGCTTAGAACGTGTAAAAACAGAGAAACATCCAGAGAAAAAGATCGCAGAAAAACTGATCAATTCTCCTGAAGGAAAATTCCTACAGTTCTATCTTAAGAATGATAAGGTGTTAGCAGAAGACATGATGGATAACAAAGTAAAAAACCCTGCTGCTGATCAAGCCCTCTCATATCATTTTGAACAACAGATAAATGATAGATTGTTTGATGGATTATCACCTGCCGAAAAACAAATCTTAAAGAAAAAAATCTCTCATTTAGGACCAAAAGAATTGGATCGATTAGTTATTATCCTGAATGCCGGAGATAACGTCATTAAACATTATAGAAAAAATATTGACTTACTTAAAGATGATGAATTTTTTAATGCTAAATATATTTCTCATAAAGATTTTCCTTTAAATAAGTTGGTTGAAACTCAAATCCGGGCAACAAGAAAAGACTCAAAACAACCTAATCCTCCTCTTGACTTTGAGTCTTTAATACGCCTAAAGAGTGTAATGCATAGCCCTACCTCTGACTTTGGCGTGAATTTCAATAGAAACATAAATAAAATGGAAGATCACTTTAAAAATCTACGTACCTACCTTATTAATAAACAGAAAGACACGATCAACGATAACCCTGCATTGCTAATGATTCTCCCCAAACAAACTAGGGAGATGCTGGGAGTAGAGTTAATCAATAAATTAACACCGAACGCAATGGCTCAATTGGACCCACTTTTCTTTCAAGAATTGACAGAAGAACAACGCTTAGCAATAAGTCCAGAACAAGCTAACGTGCTAACTCTATCACAATGGACTCAGTTCTTAAATACAGAACCAAAAATAATAAATAAAATCCACATCGATACATTTACACTTATGCCTAGAGAACTTTTCGCAAGTAAAAATGTATTAAATGAAATAAGTCCCCGCAAAATGTTAGCTTTGATTAAGGAAGCAAACACAAGAGGGGATATGCTTTCAGACTATACTGTAGATGAAGATACACTTCGTGAAAAGAAATCAGAAGTCAGACGCTTTATGCAGCACATCAACCCTGCAGGAAATAAATATAACGAAAAGGATTGGGATTTAGTTCGACAAGAACTAAGTAAAAACACTCTAGAAGTTGCGGAATTCCAGCATTATTACGATGCAAATATCGCTCTTCTTAGTACTAAGCGCTCCAAAGATAACTCTATAAGAAATGAAGGTTTCCCTATCTTAGTAGATGTTTTAAAACGCTATACACATGCAGTGGATAAAATTGTTCAAAAAACGGATAGATCCGGTAAAAACGGGCATGCGGTATTCACTACAGGTAGTACATTTGCTTCTGAAGAAGGTGAAAATGGTCATATTGCTATGATTAAAAAGCATATCGCAACCATAGACCCTAAGTCAGTTCCAGCAGACAGGGAGACTTTAAGAGCTTTAGACAATGTTGAAAAAGACTTAAATGAAATAGCCAAACAATACGGGCGCCTCCCAGATATAAGGGAAGGTTATGAAATCTTAGATAATCTAAGATCCAAAATCCGTAATAAACCGAGTACCCGATAGACATCTAGCTAAGGTCTAATTCTCAATATTCACCTCGGAAGTTAAATTTCCGAGGTGAATATTATTTTGTTCGGGGGCTTACCTAATAATTTTCAAGGAGAGTTTGTTATGGCATCAGTAGGGAGCGGAAATTACGAACCCGACTTTATCAATCGGCTTGTTCAGTATGGCAATGTGGAACAGCAATCCTTTGACGATCTGATCTCAAAGCAAGAATTCAAAAATGCCCCTGAGCTTTACAATGTTGTGTATGAAAGTTTCTATAAAAATAACAGTTCTGAAAAGACATATTGGAATTCGATCGATTTCTATATGCGTATTGCAAAAGTCATCCACACCAAAGATGTTGCTAGCCTTCCTCCTAATCAAAGCGGGCTATTTTCACGCATTTCAAAATATAATTTTAACACCTTCACAAATGCAGTAGAGCAAAAGCTTGTCAACCGATTTGACGAATACTTAAGCAATCAAGTTTCTTCAGGAAAAGCAACTCCTTTAGAAGCAAAATTGAATCGGCATATTGCCCATATTGAAGCATTCCTAAAGTCTATCGGAATGGATATGAAGGATTGGGATGAGCTCAAGCTAGCTGTCGTACGTGAAGATCCGAAACAAGCCCAACAGATTTGGAATAAGATTATCGCTGAGGCCCGCGACAAAACCGTTTTTAAGACCACCGGAGACATTGAAAACTATTTAACACAAGCCCAACCCTATCAGCAACTTATCACACCCTCAGATAATATGCAGGCCAGATTTTTCGCCCGTTTACCGGAAATTAAAGCGCAGGTAGAAAACTTGTTAAAACAAAACGAAGACGTATCGATACTTAGGCAAACAGTTAGGACGGAAAAAGGAATAGCCAAAAAGCAGTATCAAGAAATCCAGGGTTTGCTGCATCGATTGGAAATCGGAGCTATTACAGGGAATACTCCAGCATTTGAAAATGGCCTAAAGGAACTTACAGCACTATTAAAAAACTCCTCCTTAACAGAATACCTATTAAATCCCCCTCCTAATCTGCAGAAGAATCTTAGTAATGAAGAAATTCTGAAGAGAAGTTTTCCAGAGCCTTATAAGGAATATCAACTGCAAGGTATCGCCCTAGATAAGAAAATCTACGTCGCCTCTACAAATCCTTTTAAGACAGATAGGGTCCCTCAAACCTTAAATTATTTCAACTCTTTAGAACAGCATAATGTATCTGTCATCGTGAATCTCGCAGATACTTTTGAGCAAGGCAATGAATCTATCCGCTTTATCCCTCAGAACGTGGGAGAAAAAATCACCTTTAGCAGTGGTTCTGGTGAAAAAAAGGAAAAAGATGCCACTATTACACTCCGAAAACGAAAAGATATCGAAATACCCGGCGATCCTAAAAGCATCCACTATATCACCCAATCAACCATTGAGATTGAACGAGGGGGAATAAAAAAAGAGTATGAGGTTTTCCACTTTCACAACTGGAATTCAGAGGCTGCTCCAGAGCCTAAAGCTCTGGAATTCTTAAGTCAATCTGTCGCTGTTGCAGAAAAAGAAACAAAAGGAAATATCTCTGTCTTTGATTCCAAAAAATTCCTACGTACAGCCAGCTTTATTACCTTTCACCATTCTGCTAATACTCCTGATGCCTCTTCTCCTAGGCAAGTATCAGAACAGTTTATCCATGCAACTGCAAAAACACAAAGGTTTTTCCCCGCAGAAGGGGTTGTAGAAGGAAAAGACAACCTTCCGGTAAGTACTCACCGCGCTATTGTTCTTAAGAATTTAACAGATTTTATATATAGCCGGACCATTCTGAAAGATGAGCCTCCACCTGAAAATACTGATAACCGTTTGTTAGAAAAAATGGAGCATTTCGTAGAGGGGCTGGAGCCTCCTATAGGGGAAAGGATTTTATACCGCCTCTCTCATGCAAAGGGCGACAACACAGCCCAGATGAACCGTGACATCCTATTAGCTTTCATGCTGGAAAATAATATCAAATACACCGATTTGAAGGATAAAATTCGAGAACTGGTACCCCCCGGAACACCCATTGACGATGATTTGGTCTTTGCAATTTTGGACGGCACTGCAAAAACTGATCCCGCATTTGCCGCAGTTAAGGATTTAGATCACTTGAAACTCTACCCTGAAGCGCAAAACCTTGACTACGATAAAGATAAATTTAGAAAGATATTTGACGAACGTAATGAGACCGATACACCGGAAAACCGCTTGAAATATATCCTAGAAAAAAACCTACTTATTACGAACCGCATACACTCGCATCTTGTAACCCGCATACTCTCGGATGAAGCAAAATTCAATGACATTCCTTGGCTGCAAAACTTAGGTCTGAAGTTGTGGGCTAATCCGGAAATAGCACGCCCCATTATGGCAAAATTGCAGCCTGATTTTATACCTCAGCTTTCACCTGAGATTTTTAAGGTCATAGACCCCTCAGTGCTTAATGCCGAGCAAAGTAAAAAAATGACTCTTCCACAATGGCAGGGGTTATTCAGCAACCCTGTGATATATAAATTAAATAAAAATTTGCTTCAATTGGCCCCCTCAGAAGCATTTACTCCAGACTTTTTTAAAACATGGGACGTACCATCCATCACGGAATTTATTTCGTACAATCCTCTTCTCAAGGACGCACAAAAGTTGGGGCTGCTAAAGCAAATCCAGCAAGACCGCGGTATCAATACTAGGATTTTACAACGCACCCTCGTTGGATCATTAAAACCTATACGTAAGCATCAGCGAGATATGCATGACTTACTATTAAAGGGTGAGGATAAGCCTTACAAAGCCCATCAATACTTGGGAAGAGCATTAGAACAGTTTATCAATGGGATTGAACAATACATCGCATTGAAAGTCGATAATGAAAGTTTCCAAGAGTATTTCCCTGCATATTATACACATGCATCTATCGATCAAGGACAAAAGGTAAACATCCCTGTAATGGTTGTAAATCATTTTGTGGAAGAGGTCAAAAATTCGAATGTGCCCCCGCCTACACCGAAAGAAATCACTAAAATCCAAGATCTCTACAAAAACATTCAGCAAAGGGATAACAACTTCAAAAACCGTGCAGACATAAGCTATGTCCTGAGAATAATCAAAAATTACGCTGATAAATTTAAAATCCCCTTGGAATAACAACAGACATAAAAAATGATAAAATAAGTTCATTTAGCATTAGGAAGGATCCTATGGCAAACTTTACGGATTATAATTTTCTTAAGAGCGCTATTGCGGACGGACACGCTGCCTTAACCCCTGAACATGCTAAGACAACGGAAGACGGCTACAGCCTTCCTACCCTATTAAAAAAAAATGAATGCCTCCAATCCGAACACCTTTACCAAGCAGCCTTGGATGTCATCCAAGAAGCAAGCAAAGAGTATAAAACGTCGCATGACCCGGAGGCTATGGAAAAGATGGTCCGCGCCTATAATGTCTTGCATCGGGTCAAGCGCCAGCCTGCAAAAGGCATCTTTGCTTTTTTCAAGAATTTGAAGGCTGAACGTGAATTAAATGCCGCCATGAAAAGAGCAGAAAAGACTTTCACCAAGGATTTTGCTCATTTCGTAGAGGCCAAAAGCGTAAACTTCCACCATGAAGCTAAGCTGGAAGCTGCCATCTATACCCATGTGGAACATATCGAAAAGTCGTTAAAGAAATTCAATATCCCCACCGAAGATTGGAAGGAGCTGAAGCTTGCCTTAGCGCAAGACAGACGCCCCGATGCCCACAGAATATGGAATAACATCTTAGCTGAAATCAGAGTCCAAACCGACGGACAATTTAAAACCACCAAGGAAGTAGAAAAATTTCTGTTCGACGATGTTTCCAAAACCCCTGCATTAGATTCCATCACCCATGACCTATTAACGCGCAGCAAGCCGCTTCAAGCTGTTCAGGAATACTTCATAAGTAATCCGGATGATTTTAATCGTTTAAGAAGTCTCCTGCCGCTTTCTATAGAAGACGAAAAAAGCATCCATACATCCACTCCCAAAGCAAGCGACAAAGAAATTGCTGCAAAAATACGGCAAGATCTTAAGAACAATATTAGCAAATTTCTAGAAGGCCTTAACGAGGCTGCAAAAAAAGAAATTAGAAATGAAATTTCAAAATTAAAACCGGATGAACTTAACCGTTTGCAATATGTCTTATCCTATAACACAACATATAAAGACTTAGAAATATTGGCCCAGCATTCCCCCCTTACTATTGTACGGAATCCGGAAACCTTTAAAAGGCATTTTCCGCAGGGTGCTAACTTTAATCTTGTCCGCGATTGGTTAAAAGAAGTAGGTCCTAATCACTACCTTCCCGGACTTCAAGAACTTGAAAAACTCACAAAGCATACTCCACCACTTCCACAAAAGAGAGAACCGGTAGCTCTAGATGCTGACGATAGCGATTGGGCAGTAGTTGAAGCAGAACAACCTAAGACTTCTATTCTCCACGAAGCCCGTGAAGAACTTGTACATCAAATCCTACAAGAAAATAAAGACAAGTTAAATGATCCTGAAACCTTAAAACAACTTTTTACTAGCGATAAAGCCCGGCTTCTAGGACCTGAACTGATCTCCCTCATAAAATTAGAGAATATCCGCCATCTTAATATTGAACGTTTAAGTGAAACCCAGATTACCGCCTTAACCCCAGAGCAGGCTGACAGATTAGAGGACAAGCAGTGGGAGGATTTAGCATCCATCAACTACAAAGGCATGACTCCTGAAGCCTTTGCCCGACAACATTTTGAACTGTTAGATATAAAATTAAATCCAAAGCATATTCTAGGCTATATTAAAGAACATGGTCTTTCCCAAGACCACGCAGCCCAACTTTTTCCCCAACTTCAACATCTCAATATGCATGAAGTCCCCAGAGAAACTCTGGATCAAATCTATCGTCATGTTATTGCATCGCTAAGTCCTGAAAAAGCGGAAGAATTCCTCGCCAATATAGATCACTACGCAATGAATAGATTTCAAAAACCGGAAAATGTTTACCGTTATCTGATCTTATCTCTTCCGGGGCAGAAAGGCGCGACAGACCGTATTCAACGCGAAGCGGATACTATGAAAGCATCAACCCACCCTGCACAGAACCTCACTAGAATGCTCACTTTAATTTATAACACTCACAAATCTTTACATAATAATCCACAGGCACGTGGCATAAACAATATCCTTTCAGAAACAAAAGAAGGGGGGATGTTTAAAATCTTTTATGATTCTTTGTCACGCCTAGTTCTTTTAAACAAAGATGATAAAGCTCTCGCCGAGCTCGAAAAACTTGAGAATAAAGTAAGTAAGCATCTTGAAAAGACACCTGATGATGCTGATTTAATCTCATTAAAAGAAGCCATTATAGCATTAAAAGTAGCCGTAGTATGACAAAAAATAAAATCTGGCACCTTTTTTGCAAAGTATGAGTAAAACATGAGGATTATATGAGTTTTCCGCCTGTAAAGGATTATAAAAATTTCCCCAACTTTTATGACGCAGCAAAGAATACTATTGCTACCGGAGAGGACAGTGCCTTTAAAATGGGAAAAGGGAATACCATCGTCGCAAGAAAATACCTAACTGAGGGAAATAAACATTTAGATAGCCAACCAGAACATCGACGCATCAACGTTGCCACCACGAGAGCTGCCGTTGAAATTATCCACGAAAGCGGCGAATACTTGAAAAGCCATCCCGGCGACCTGAAAGCAATGAAACAATTGTTAAGGGCATACGATTTTCTGCGTACTCAAGAAGACCGTATTATTAATAAGAAACGCTCCATTGTAAGAAATATATATACTCGCATCTGGGGAAGCGTTAACGAATATAAAAATAATATCCAGTTTGCTGAAAAAGCAATGCTGGGCCAATTCAATACCTACCTAAAAGCGCACAGTAGTTTATCTGAAACACCTTCCATAGAGAAAAGACTCAAAGACCACATTATGGATATTGAATACAATCTAGATGCTTTTGGGGTCAAAAAGACAAATTGGAACAAAGTTAAAGAGCATATTATCCATAATCAGCCTAATCAAGCAGAAGTAGTATGGAAAACTATCCTAGAGGATGTATCCAAGAAAGCCGGCAAGCTAAATCTCTCGGGTCCTGAAGAAATTGAAAAATATCTTCTAGGAAGCATCCCCATAAAAAAACTGATAAAATCTAAAGGCCCTGAATTTGCTCGATTCTGTGCCCGCTATGACGAACTGGAAAATATTTCCCTTCAATCGCCTTCTCTACGAAAATTATGGATCAAATCACAAGTATTCGCCATCAAAGGCGATAATAAAAACTTTGAAAAATCCATTATGAAATTTTGTAAGGAAGCTAAAAATGACGAGATATCTAACTACTTTTTCGTCAAACCAAAACTAGTAGATAATGAAGTTAAAAATGCTCTTAGACAAGGTGACTATAACGTTGTCTTTTCGAATCTAACTATTAACAATAATGACTTTTTCAATCGAATAGATGCACATGCCATGCAACTGGGTCAACCCGACAGATCTCATTTAGGCAAGTTAAATTTACAGACTGTTGCCCTGGGTAAGAACAATTATATTGCCTCAGCCGCTCCAAAAAATGACCGGCAGGTTGAAGCGTATTTTGATGCCTTAGAAGCAGGGGATACTAGCATTATTGTTGACCTCAAAGGTGATTTTGAGACTAAAATGCAACGGTTTTCTCTTCTTCCCGAGAAGGAAGGAGAAAAAAAGATCTTTGGAGAAACTACTGTTAAGCTCATCAAGAACCGGACGTATGATGTAGTTGGTGCTTGGGAGAATGTAGCTAGCATTAACCGCATTCGCATAGAGGTGACGCGCCCTGATGGATCTACCAAAGAATATCGCATTTTCCGGTTGAATAACTGGGAAGAAAATTCACCGCCCGACCTTGTTGCCTTAAGGACTTTAGACAAAAATGTCCGTGACGTGATGGGAAAGAAATACGGATCCAACGTTGCAGTCCAATGTGCTGACGGATATACACGGACAGCCACTTTTCTAATGTACCATCATCTACAAAATGAGCCTAAGGCTAGGCCTTTAGGGACATATCTAGAATATAGACGCTTAAGGCCCACGATTCCTCCATTATCTAGTAGCGCCACTGAAAGACAAACCCAAAGGCAGCAAATATTAGCCAAACAACAGTTAGCGTCCCTTTGCGCCGCACAATTTGAGGAAATGAATTCCTTGCGAAGAAACGCCCCCCCATTATCACATCCAAACGCGACGATAGAGTCTCCTCAAAATTTAATGAATTCTACTCTTTACAATACCCACCATGCCGCACTAATCATTAAATACATCAAACATAATCCCGGAATTCACGATAGCCTTGTAAAGCTTCACTCTCCTAATAATACGGAAGTTACCGCAGAATTTCTCTATAAAAAATTTCTTAGTGCCAAGCTCAACACGTTTTTAGATGGACTTCCTGAAAATACAAAACATGAACTGCAAATAAAATTTAAACATTTGAAGGAAGATGACCTTAACATCCTATTTTTCTTCCTTTACAAGGGTCTAACAGCGAAGGACATTATTCAACGCGTATCCCCACAAAGTTTTATTAACTTACTTACCAGCGAAAGTAAGGATCAACTCTTCAGCTATTTTCATGAATTCAATAACACCTCCATCCACCCTATTGAAGCCTTCATGCAGAATACAAAAGTAGAGTCCAGATACCAATCCCCTATTCATACGCTCCTACAATCCACGGATGCGATTCTTCAAAAAGGAGATTTAACGAGAAAAGAAGGTGAGGTGCTTCAGCAATTGAAACAACACTACCTCATGCAATTCCGTGGTGAAATGCATCAAAATATGGAAAATGATGAATTAAATTTCTATGATGCAATTGCATCAAAATATGAAATCTTCAATGAAGATTTAGATCATTTGTCGGTTCTTGCACTGCCCTCCGAAGTTATTCAATACGTCCATCCAGACTTTTTTAAAGAACATGGCGTTAGATTATTGGAAGACCTTACAGAAGCTCAAATAAAAGCATTAAACCAGGAACAAATAACAGCTTTATTGGTAGCAGCAGCTGGTGGGAAGACATTTCATTATCTAAAAAAATTACCTTATGAAATCTTCATTAAAGAATTAGATCATTTGTCGGTTCTTGCACCGCCCTCCGAAGCCCTTAATTACGTACATGCAGATTTTTTCAAAGAATATGGCGATAGATTATTGGAGGACCTTACAGAAGCTCAAATAAAAGCATTAAACCAGGAACATATAACAGCTTTATTGGTAGCAGCAAAAGGTGGTGAGAAGACATTTCATTATATAAAAAAATTACCTTTAGAAGTGGTTAAACGGTTAACACCTAATCTTGTTTCGATAGAACTCTTCAAAGAAATGAATCCTTCCCAACTCCTAGCATATTACCAAGGTAACCCCATTACAGATTATAAGGATCCTCTCGCTCATGCAGCACTAGTACATTTGCAAGGCTTAAAACCTCAGAATGAGTTAGATAAAATCGCTTGTAGAGATGCAATTAAATTAATAACAAATTCAATATCTGATTTAGAAACCAATGAGATTCAATCTATACTATCTCAACTTTCAGCTATCACCACTGTAGTAGAAAGAACCTTAAATTTAGTCAAAGATACAGATAAAGAAAGAATCAGAAATCCTTTAATTAATGTCTTTCATGATAAATTAACCTTATTAGAAGAAAAAATTAACTCCTTAGATTGGATGGTTAAAGTAATCACATCTCGGGACATTAATGATGCTAAAAAAATATTAGAAAAGGTTTTTTTCCTTCGAAAAGATTACCAGGAGAATGCAGATTTGAAGATTATTTCCACAATACTCACAAAGATCTTAAGTAAAACAGATGAAATTTGGGAATTTATCGATTATGATCAGTGGGAGTATATTGAGAGACCCAACGATACAGAAACAAAATAAATAAAAAAATGTTTTCCCATTCTTACAGCATCAATTCTTTACGGGATATTAATATTGTTATTTTAAAATATTAATATGTTAATTGAAGACGCATCCTCTATTCTACAACAAATTAATAGCCGATTTAATCCAGAAAATTCAGTGGAATGGGTTATTAATGACATGTTTGCCCCCTCCCTTTGGGGATCAAGCCTTGTCGAACGCACCTCTCTGCACGGAAGGATCTCACTCTGGGCTTATTCCTATGTATTCAGCACACCTGCAGCTGAGAAAATCAAAGATCTTGTCATCACTGCTTTTTCCCACCTGCAGCAAAGAGATCCTGCCTGCGACGGAATTTCGTTCCACTTACGTAAAGCCTTATTCCTCCTTTCTCAGCCGGCAAGCATCGCAGCACCCCAACCCATCCTTAATACACAAAATATTGAACTTCACCGCGATTTCTTATGCAGCCAAAGCCTATTTATCGCACAGAGGCATACAAATTCACCCATCAATGAAGATACAGTCAAAGACTGGTTAAACCTATCTACTTCGCCCTCTTCCTCGGTATGGGATTTGTTAGCAGAATACTCTCCTACGTCGCGTCCCTTTATTGACAAAATAAAGTCCGCCCTAAATCAAAGGGCCGATTTCAAACAGCAAATCATCACTCAAGCACACGACGATAACTCTGACAACGTCACAAGCTTGGGAAAATTAGCTCAGTCTATAACGAGTCGAATTCATGATTTAAAACCGGGTGAGAAATGGCTTTTTTGCTCCGGCGGCAGACAGAGTGGCACCTCCTTTGAGCTGTTACGCGCTTTAAACCACCTCCCCCCTGCCCTGGCAGTAAATCTGCCGGCCGAATGGAGTGATATCCAAAAAACTGTTTCAGAAATTTCCCAACCGGAAGATTTTGTCAGAAACCTTATCCATAATCAGCTTACAGAGTTTGGCAAAGAGCTGCCTTTATTAGCAGAAAGTTTGAAAGAGCCGGGCATATCCCTTCTTTTTCCCAATGAAGCGCATAGATTCCCTCCTGAAATTACGGACGAGCTCCCTACCATCTATTCAGAAGGCTTAAATGCATTAGCTAAGAATGGCTTGATACAGGCTTGCTTGCTCATTCTCCCCTCCGGAACAGCTAAGGATATGATTGAGTGGGTGCAAGCAAATATTACTGACTTGTCTTCCCCAGAAAAAATGCCTAAAAAGCTTAAAGAAATTGAAGACAAACTTTGTACAGTGCTTTTACCTTTTCTGAATCAGAGTGTGGACATATTGGATCACTCTACACAAGGCCTTGTTCAGTCTATACAGAAAATCATCCCCCCTTACCTTCTGGAAGCCATTGGTTTAGAGCATATCTTAGGACAAGGGACGATCTGGCTAGAATTTGAAGGTAGTGAAAACAGCTCAGTCAGCTTGAAAATCTACGGCGTCGGCAACGCATTGATCTATCACCCCTCTGAACACTCTACAGAAAATATTATTTGGCCATTATGCTACGAAAATATTCCTCTAAGCAAACTGAATCAGGAGTTCCTTTTTGCAGTCGTTTCACATACCTTTGAGCCTTTAATCAACCCCAAGAAAATCTCATCCCCAAAAGACTTTTACAATGGCGTTCTTCAAGCCCTAGAGCTTCCTCCCACATCCATCGCAGGCATGTCTATACCTTCTACCACATCTCTCGCTGATTTATGGGAATTTGCTCTTGCTATGATCAAACCTTCCACAACCCCCTTCCTACAAAAATACACAATTGTGAAGGAAATCTTTCTAGGGTACTCCCATAGCATTAAGGACGCAGACGGTAAAATCCGTCCCTCTGAAATGACTTTGAGTTATCTGGAAAGGTTAGTCCTTTCAATGCAAGAGCTGGCAGAAAAAAATAAAGACCTAATTACCGCTCAAGAATTACTCCAATTGCAAAATACACAGCAATGGATCCTATTTGAAAAGCAACAGCTGAAAAAGGCTTTAGATAATAGCGCCATTAAAAAATCCTTGTTGCCGCCTGATCTTTTAATAAAAGTTAAATCTCATTTGAAAAAGTGGAATATTACCCCAGAAAAATGGCAAGAGGCAAAAACACTGATAGTCAAGGTCTTCGGGACTGATACAGAACAGCTTTTAAGCATTGTGGAAAAGGATTTCTTCGACGAAAACTTTGAGGAACTTCCTACCAAGAATGAAGGTAAAGGCTGGCTGCAAGATTCTTTACAGCGGCTGTATTCTAATCTTGCCTATAACACTTATAGGGCTGCTATTGGGATTTCCAATCAGCATGCCACAGAATACCGCTTTTTTCAGTACACCAAAGCGGTCCACTATTTTATATCCAGCTACCTTCCCTCTCCCGTCAGGGAGTGGTACTGCTCTGCCATCGATTACCTTGAATCTTTCTTTAAAAGAGCTGCTTTCGGTCTTGTTATCTGGATACTGTCTAAAGCTATAGGCGAAGAAGGCTTAAAGTCCATCGAAGAAACACGGCTTCTTCTGCAAACACACGTGAAACAACTCACAGCATATATTGATCCCCGCCCCAAGCTAACTCTAGACTTAACTCCTGATCTATTAGTACCCGCAGTGTTAAAATCCACTCCTGTGCAAACGATCCATTCCTACTCTCCTCTCGAAGATATATCCGTCTATTCCAAATTCAAAACCGTATTTATCGAAGAACCTCCTACCCCCTTTCCACTAAATGCAGAAAGTGTTCATCCCTATTTCATTGCAGTGATAAAAAAGTTAAAAAATATTAATCTAAGAAGTAAAAAATCGGAATCGCCCGGTTCCATTAACGCCACCTTTTACGCGCTAAACACTTTATTTGATTGGCCGATCCCTACACTCCATCAAAAATGTATTTGGGACGATGTAGAAAACCCCGAAGAATTGATGGAATATATTTCTGAAGTAACTTCTTATATTAATAACTTCGATGATACCACCCTAAATGGCTACTTTAGTAAATCTAACTTCTCCACCATCGCAAACTACAGCTCCCTTGCTATTTTGGATAAATTAGCCCGTCGCTGCGATCCGCTGCTGGGCGACACCCCCATCTATGCTTTGCCGCTCCTTAACATCTATAAGAGTCAGAAAGCATTAATTTCAGCCGATCAAGTGGCAAGGTTCAAAAACCTCGTCGCTTATTTTTTACCCAAGATTGATACGAAAACACTGAAAAAAGGCCGTTTTACCCAAAATCCGCAAGTAAAATATTACCAAGAAAACTCTCTCTTCTATTTTACAAGTGGAGCCTTCCCCAAGCGCCGTACTGTCGTGGATTCTATAGAAGGGCAATATTACAAGAAACTTATGAATGGCAGGCCGGCATCTTCCCTATTTCCTTCTTGCCCTTCAAAACGATTTACCCCTCAAAATGAAGTGGAGGCTCTTCTACTGCTGGAAAATGAGTCGCACATCCTTAACGAGGAATATTCCCCCATTCCAAGAACGTTTGCTTTGCTCAAAAGACAGGTCTGGATTGCAAACTCCCAAGAATCCTATGGAAATTTACCAAGAATTACAACCTATCATAAACCTATACTCCCCTGGAATAGCCCAGAGTCGAGCAGAGCAAACATCGATTTCTCCCTATGCGATAATGACCGATTTTTACCTTATGCAAACAATAAATCTAATCCTGGAACATTAGAAGATACGTTAGAAATTGGTCATACGCAGCATAGTGTCATGGAATCCTCATTCGCTCACATCAACACTATGGATTACAGCCTTGTAGACATTAAACAAAAAGACAGCTTTTTAAGATCATTGGAGTTACTCCAACTACACTTTGATTACTATGAACGTCTCCCCTCTCATGCTTACGAATTCTTTGAAATATTTCTTAAATGCCCCGGACTCGATTATTCCTTTCTCACATACGACTCTGCTCAGCGCGCACTGCAAATAATTGGGGACAGCATCCAACGTTTGATAAAGATAAAATCAAAGTGGGTCTTTGAATGGATTTTATTGGGACTCAGACTTCAAAATTTAGAACCTATTTTTAAGTTCGACCATGCTTTAACTTTCCCTCCTTTTAAGGATATTCTCTACAATATGGTAAACTCCTATCCTCGGAAATATAGGAAAGCATGGATCCTGCTTGCTTTTTCCCTACCCGATAATCCGGACGAGTTAAGCGAAGACGAACAACGTGAAGGCGCGCGGTCCCTCCTTCTTACTCACTTCAGAAAGAATTCTTCCAGAACTCACGCAGACATTTGTATTAAAATGGTACGCTGGAATACTGTTATAACGGCTTTTTTGAATAAACCTGCCTTTGCTAACTCCATAGGGCAAGAGATTGTCACCTTATTCCATCCGGAAGCTCCGGAAAAGCCCCAGAAATTCTCTTATAGTTCCTATACTTATAATAATGGACAACCCGTAAGAATAATAAAAAGCAAAAATTTCTTTATTGTCCTACCTTGCGGTTCAATTTATCACTTTGGTGCAGACTTAAAGCCTGAAGCGCTCTTTACTGAAACTATAGCTAGAAATCACCCCCGCCAAAATTTTACAATAACTGATACCGGCCAATTATTATCCGAGCAAGGCGATTGCATTTTTGAAAAATCACCCGATATCTTGGGATATACGAAAAAAGTACTCATCGAAGGCAAATGGTATCTATCCTGCTTCAATTATGTTCCATCACCCGGTCTAGAGGGTTTGATGGGAAGTTTCCCCACGGAAGTCTTTCTGGAAGACGCTCCCCATTCCCATAAAGTACTCCGCATTGATAAGGATAGGCAGGTAGTTATAGATGCACAAAAAAATGATTCCCAAACCATCCTTAACATCCATTTACACGGTCAAAATCTGATCCCTGTAGATCCTCACCATTTCTCTCATCTGATCCAGCCTATCCTCCGCTTTACCTCACTTAATACTATCGAGTGCTGGTGTGATGCCGAAACAAAGGCTTTAAAATATATCTACCTCCTAGACTACAAATTATTGGTCACCGTAGAAGTACATGGAAGAAGGGCCAAAGGGTTTATAATATTGGAGGGAACAAAATATTTTCTCTCCGATACATACTTCGAAGGCCAGAAAGGGCTTTCTTTATTTTTGGGCCTGGAGAATGTTCATGGCCGCAGATACGTGATTGTCGTCGATAGCGGACAGATCGTAAGCTCTGTCCTTAACAGACTGAAAGACTATCTGCAGTTAAGAGAGGAGGTTTTTGAATTCTTCAAATGGATCAACAGATCGAGCAGCACCAGTAAATTTCTTTTATTTGAATTGGACGAAAGCGAACACCTTAATAGCGATAATCCATTTTCCCTTGCTTACGCTTTGAATTTATACCTTCTCCAAGGCAACCTCAAACAAGCCCAGGTCCTTTGTGATAAATTGATTCACCTCAGCCGTCAAGGCCCACTTCCCCTGTCCATTCTAACAGAGCTTTCTGCGTTGCTCACCATTCCGGGAAGCATAGAAGGGTATGGTTCCATTCGGATGAAGCTGCTGGCAGCTTTGGGAATGAACCAACACCTCTATTGCCAAAAATCCATTCCGAAGAACGACTATACAGGACCATTTACGGCTCTCTTCTCTATCCTATCGCTCAAAGACTTGAGTGATCTACAACTCAAACAAAATAGCATGAATCTCTCTGATATGGAGGAATGGGCACTCTATAGCTTCATCATCAATAGCCTTAATTATTATCTGCATAAAGGCGGTATAAGCACTGAGTTCAATTCCGAACTCTCTTCGCTGCCTCCGGAAACAATCCTATATGTTTTGAATCTATCTCCAAAACTGTCTGAAAGGATTATAGCCCTCAATAAGAAATACTCAATCGAAGAATCCTCCAACCAAAAATATATTAGATTCGTAGCTGATGTATACAACCGTTCTTTTCCTATTCCTAAGCAAAAACTAGATTCAATACATCATCCCAGCAGTATGGATAACCTCTGGAGCAAGTATATTTCGGAAATTCTCACTAACGCACATCTTAAGACAGATATTTATAAGGATCTTTTTACAGACATTTTAAAGCATCCTCCCCAAGCTGATTTAACCCAGGCAGGTTTCAGAAAAAATCTAATTCCATCCTTCTGTGCTTATTATGAGATCGCACAAAAAAGAACAAAAAATGACTACCCAAAGCTCAAAAAGCTACTCCAACTAAATAAAAGCGGTTGGTCTGATGCCTCTCGCTTACTCATCCATATTTTAGTCATTATTACAAACTTCCCGATAAATCAATCTCCCGTAGAAAATTTGCAACAATGGCTTAATAAGAAACCCGGTGGAGTCGGTGAAAAGAACTATGAGTATAGACTGAATGGTTTTAAAAAATTTCTAGATAGTATTTTGAAGTCTCAATATACCGATAACCAACTTCTATTTATTACAAAAGAAATCCTTTTTCCCCTCTTAAGTTTTCAACTGGAGAAGGCTGGAGTTAATCCCTTGGTTATAGTAAATCCTCGTACTCTTAGCCTTAACATAGCCCAACTTACAGGAAAAATAGCTTTATCCCTCTATAACAGAAAAGAAATAGACCCGGCAGAGTACAACCCTCCGCAGCGTTATTGGGCCCCACCCTCTTCCTTAAATTCTGTCGATGCCTATGACCAAGAAGTGGATGCATTCCTCAAAACTATTTACGGCATAGCATTCGAAGAAGTTCCTTTTAACGATCCTCAAGAAACTATTTTCACCCTTTTCTCCACCCCTAGAAACGCATCCGACGCTGAGAAAATTAAGCTCAAACATATCAATGATAGCTTGATAAAATACTACACCCGGCAAAACCGCATCCCCTCCCAGAACAAATTCAAAGGATCAGAACAACTATGGGAAGCCTTTACATTTGCCTTCGCATTTAATCATGACATGGAGCGAGAATTCTCTGCTCATAAGGCTGCTCTGGAAAAAGTTTTGAATCCACCTGAAATGCCTTTTCTACCACATACTTCGCTTAAAGAGCTGCGACAAGCCATCCTTGATGAAGACCTTAGCACAATCAGAATAGCAAAATACCTATCTGTAGATGACATGGAAAAGTTAGTCCTGGGAATGGTACAATGCGACGCTATGGAATCACGCCTGCACCAAATCCATAAACTCATGCAGTACATGGATGGTGCCCTAGCTGCGCTGGCAGATGGCAAAGGACAAAAGTTTGGCGAGCAGCTGGAACTGCTTGGAAATGAATTAAAGGTTGTCCGTGCCTATACCTTTACTTCCATCCCCTTCAGACTAAGCTTCCTCTATCTTACCTACGAAAGGTCCACACAACGCATCCTTTGGCCCAAACAAGCCAAAGCATTCACCCGACAGCTAACCCTCCCAGGAAAACACCTTCTAAGTGAACTCATGCCTTCTTTAGGAAAAACTGAAGTCGCCTTAGGTTTACAGAAAGCTTATATCGCCGACCGCAGGCATGTTCCCGTCACTTCTGCTCCTTCCCAGCTAGCCCCCACAAACTTTAAACTTGTCTCCAAGCAATGTAATGACATTTATGGCTTGCAAGATACCATATTAACTATCCATCGAAGCCAAAATCGCACTTCAGCAGACTTTCAAGGGCTTTATATAGCTTATGCTAATGCACTGGAGAATAGAGGGAGCATTAGCATGTGCAAAGAGGGTTCGCAATCGCTGGAGTTGGAATCCATCATCCGCGGTTATATGATGATAACTCATTCCTTCTGGAAATCTGAAGAAGAAATGAAATGCCTGGAGTCCCTTAAACAAACACTGAGCTTTAAGAAGATCTACTGCGTACTATTGGGGGATGAATGGCATGAAGATGGCAAGCAAAACAAAGAGCTGATCTATCCCGTGGGAAATAAGAAGCATCTAGAACCGGATATTGAAAAAGTTATCCTTATGACGATACAGAGCTTTATCGAGTACCCGGGCGTTCAAGAACTGCTCATGAAAGACGAATTAAAAACGATCACTCCGCAACAATACCGTAAAATTGTTACCGTTATCGCTGACAAGCTAAGCTATAGCTGGCAATACAATATCAAAACCCCTACAGACAGAGCAGATTTCATTAATTATGTGATTGATGAACGTAGCGCCATTCCTGAATCTATTGAGAATAATCCATTTTGGAATGAGATTTCCACCATTAGGGGAATACTCTCAGTCATCATCCCCAGTGTTAGGCAACAGTCCATCAACGTAAATTTTGGTGTGGTAACCGCAGCGCATGTAAAGGATAAAGACAAGGCAGACGAAAAGAAACTCCCCCTAAATACATGTCCTTTTGTAGGGAATAACGCCCCTCTGCTTGGACATACCGTTCAACTCCCCTATGAAGACTATGTGAAATCCTTTTTTAGCTATATGTTCAACGGGATAGGAAAAGAGAACATTCATACTACACTGGATTTTCTTCTCACACATGCTACAAATGCATCTAAGCAGCAGCAAAAGCCTATTGAAAACACCTCGGCACATAAATTCTTCAACTTGATCTGCAAGGAAACACCCTTGAAGAAAATAAGCGAATATAGCGCAGACGAAATATTGAACATTGAAAAAGCATTTCAACATAGCCCGGAAGCGTGCCACCTTTTCCACTTACATTTTGTATCCAAAGATATCTACTATTGGGAACGCTATGCTCGCAGCAATCCTACCAACTATGTAGATATGTTCCACTCCTCAAAAGTTCAAACAGGCACCCCTTACAACCACGATGTATACTTCGCTGACATCCAACTGCTTTTCGATAAAGGAACCCTAGGTGAAATCATCCACCTGATCTCCAACAGATGCCAATTAACAGCTAACGGTATCCTCCCCAAAGCAAGCCCGGAGAAACTTCTAGATGAAATCCTTCTACGCTTCTTCACCCCTGAAAAAAATAGCAGCCTCCTTGTGGACGGTGCTCCCCTGTTTAAGGGAATCCTAAACATTGATGTCGCCCATAAGATGGCCCAATTCTGTTTAGACCATCATCTAGAAAAAGAGGCTATCGTCTTCTATCATAAGAACGACCTCGTTGCTATGGATATAAATACGCGTACATTACTCCCTTTTGCCGATTGCAAACTAAGTCCTGAACAGCATATCACCTATTTGGATGACCCCCACGGATTCGGTTCCAACATTCCCCAAAGCGGTAATGCAGTCAATACCGTCGGCGAAGAACCATTCTTCAAAGTAGTTCAGGAATCTTTCCGTTTGCGCGAAATCAAAAAAATCATCAGTTTAATTCTAGAAGGGAATTATGCAGCTTT
This sequence comes from Parachlamydiales bacterium, assembly GCA_041671045.1. Classification (NCBI taxonomy): domain Bacteria; kingdom Pseudomonadati; phylum Chlamydiota; class Chlamydiia; order Parachlamydiales; species Parachlamydiales bacterium. Next base: position 300,658 of record JBAZCF010000002.1, on the reverse strand, counting down.
TGCCGCAGCTTTCAGCGAAGTCAAAAGCCAAGAAATTTTTTATGTTATGCTGGAAGAGACACGCGATAAGATCCATCCTGCAGGCCCTATTCCCACAGTAAAAGAACTTTTTGCTTACAGCAGAACCTTGGAAAGCGAGGATAGCAAGCCCGACAACTACGAAGCATATCTGCAAAAATTGCACAATGTCGTGAGGCGCGAGATACTTAATAGAATGTACTTTGCACCTGACATAAAAACATTCCTTGAAGTTCTAAAAACCTTCGCAGAATTTCTTGTTCCGCAAACTGTCATCGACCCTATACGCCTTTTTGGCTGGATGCAGAAAGATATCCTTGCAACTGACGCCATCGAGATCACTAAGAAAAATATGATCTCTATCATTGATAAAACACCCTGGTTCTCAACTGCGGAAATCGTTGAAGTAAGAAGTAAACTAGACTCCATCCCATTACCACCTATCCCTGAAACTGTACGTGTTCTCACTTATGGTAAGAAAGTCGACACATTTGTCAACGATCAACTTAACAAAGAACTCTACGTAAACCAGCAAAATGACGTTGAAACTTCCAAACAGTTACAGCAGGAGCGCAGCAACCAAGTACAAACGACAAAGCCTTATTCCAGCTCATTCAAAGAAAAAAAATGGAAGCTTACC